>JAYWBE010000289.1:0-4811 GCA_043781715.1 Gemmatimonadaceae bacterium | reverse complement strand
CGCTAACCGCTGGTTACTTCCAGACCACGGGTACGAGCGACGCCGTCATCTTTGCTCCGGCATCCGTTACGGGGAGTCGCACTGGGAGCCCCAACTCGAGGGGGGAGATCGGAGAATTCGCGGTCAACCCCTGGCAGAACACGCGCCTGGGATTTCAGTACGTGGCCTACAGCCTGTTCAACGGCGCATCAAACGATTATGACGCCGCGGGTCGCAAGGCAGCGGACAACAATACGCTCTTCCTTTATTTGTGGCTGGCGTTTTAGCAGTGGTATCTGGCCCTTCGACCAGCGATCAGGCACGTCACAACGGGGAGAAGTGAGATGAAACACACTGGCGCTCGATTCGCCAAATGGGGGATGCTGCCACTGCGGATCGTGGTGGGACTAGTGTTCATGATGCACGGCGGACAGAAGCTCTTCGTCTTCGGCATCGGAGGAACCGCTGACATTATGGGGAAGCTCGGGCTTCCACTGCCACTCGTCTCCGCGGCAGTCGTCATCGCGGTGGAATTGCTCGGAGGATTGGCCATCGTTCTCGGGGTGTTTGCCCGACTGGCTGGCGCTCTTCTGGCCTTTGAGATGGTAGTCGCCATACTCGTCGCACGTTTGCACGGTGGCTTCTTCGCGCCGTATGGCTACGAATTCGAGTTCACGCTGCTCGGCGCGTGCCTTACATTCGCGTTGAATGGACCGGGTCGGATGTCCGCCGAAGAGATATGGCACCGATCTTCGACGGTTTGATCCCGGCGATTCTGATTAGGGGCGCTTCCGCACAGCAATGAGAACGCTAATGAGAACGCTCCTGCTGGTGGTGGCGATGGTGATGTTCGCCGGTGCCGGCTCGCTCGCGCTGCGTCCACAGGGCGCGGCGCAGCCCGACACGAGCGCGATTACCCCGGCGATGGTGGATCTGGGTCGCGCAATTTTTCACGGCAAGGGGACATGCTTCGCGTGTCACGGGCAAAAACTCGAAGGCTCGCAGATTGCTCCGACTTTGAAGCCTCATGCCTGGAGAGATGCCAAGAACGGCGAATTCGCCGCGATCTATCGCGTGGCTACGCACGGGGTGCCCTCTACCCTGATGGTCGCGTACCCCGGCGGAATTACGGCCGCGGAGGCGGCGGCGGTGGCGTCTTACGTCTGGTCGGTCGGCCAGGGTAAAGTAAAACCATAAAGAGACTCCGACCGCGGGCGATATCCCCCAAACCCGTCAATCCGGGGGTCATTGCCCCGGGCGTAGGTCAATACCCGCGCGAACACAGGGAAACTCGGACAAGAAATCAGCCTTAGACTGACTGAGCTCCCGGGTCATTGTGCCGAGATTGATTGCACTGGGGCGCATTCGCGCCGCGAAATACGAGCGTGCAATCTCAAGGAGTCTGCATGTACAAGGTGATCATGGTCCCGACCGACGGATCGGGCTTCGACCGCGAAGCGATCCGGGTTGCGCTCAGGATAGCGGAACGTTGCGACGCGAAGGTCCAGCTTGTGCGCGTGCTCGGGACGGGGTCCTTCTTCGGAATGGCAACGGCAGCCGATGGTATGGCGGTCTCAGCCGAGCTCGTGCTCAGCGAGCGCGATCGAGCATTGGGCGAGCTCTACGCGCTGGCGGCCGAGTGCAGAGCTACATCGAAAGCTATCATTACCGTCGATCTGCACTCTGGGCCCGTCGCCGACGTCCTCGAGGGATACGCCCGGCGTCACGACGTCGACCTGATCGTAATCAGCACCCACGGACGTAGTGGCATTTCCCGGCTTTCGTTGGGCAGCGTAACCGACTCGCTGATCCGCCACACGACGATTCCTGTTCTGGTCGTGAAGCCGCCGACGAGCTATCTGAATCCGCAGGTCAATGAAGCATTCAAGCGCATCGTCGTTCCGCTCGATGGATCGACGCTCGCCGAGCAAATTCTTCCACGCGTGATGGCGCTGGCGACGATCGAAGAAGCCGAGATCATCCTGCTCAATGTTCTCATGCCACAATCGCACTCGCAGAAGGAGATCGTCGATCCCAGCCTGCCCTGGTGGGACAAAGACATCGCGGTCGCCCGCTCATACCTCTTCCGGATCGCCAGCAGGCTCCGTCGCAATGGAGTGCCAGTAACGACCGACATCGTCATCGGCGACAATGTCGCCAGCGCCATTGGCGACTTTGCAGGCAGGGAGCGGGCCGATCTGATCGCGATCGCGACGCACGGCCGCGGGGGGCTCGCGCGAATGCTTCGTGGCAGTGTCGCTGCCGCCGTAATGCACTCGGCGAGCATGTCGATGCTGGTGCTCAAGCCGGACAACGTCGCGGAAATGGAAGCGTCGCGGTCCGAGGATGGAATCAGGGCGGATCTGATCCCGGCGTAAGCGTCGAGGTTCTCTTTGGTCAGATAAACTGATGCCGTTGACTCCTCACGTTGAGAAGCACTTCACCTCGAGCGATGCAGTACGCGACGTCGTAATCGGCATGTCCGACGGGTTGACGGTGCCGTTCGCTCTGGCCGCCGGTCTAACCGGGGCGATCGCGCAGTCCCGCCTCATCGTCACCGCCGGCTTCGCTGAGATCGCGGCTGGCTCGATTGCAATGGGCCTCGGTGGCTATCTCGCGGCACGGGGCGACGCCGAGCACTACGCACACGAAGTAGCGCGCGAGGAGGATGAGATCACGCGCATTCCGGAAGCCGAAGCGAAGGAGGTCGCCGACATTTTCCGAAGCTATGGGCTCTCGGAGGGCGAGAGCTCCTCTGTTGTTCAGTCGCTGCGACAGCGACCGAAGGACTGGGTAGCATTCATGATGCGCTTCGAGCTCGGCCTCGAAGAGCCGCAGCCGAGTCGCGCCTGGAAGAGTGCTCTGACGATCGCGCTCGCGTATGCAGTGGGTGGAATCATCCCCCTCAGTGCCTACCTGTTGCTGCCGGACGCGCGCACGGCGTTGCGCCTGTCGGTGATCGTCACGCTCATCGCGCTGGCCGTCTTTGGAGGAGTGAAGGGAAAGTTCACGGGCGTTCCCGTGTTTCGGAGCGCATTGCAGACGAGCGTTATCGGAGGGATTGCCGCCCTTGCCGCATTTGGAATCGCCCGCTGGATTTCCTGAACCTGGAACGGAAGGCCGTTTTGGGACATTTTGAATCGTGCATTCACTCGTCCGCCGTTACATCAAGACCGCTATCGCGTTTCTTGTCCTTGGACTCGCGATAGGAACCAGGATACTGATTCGACGCGAGATATTCCTGCGGTCTCCAAGTCTGTACGAGGTGAGCGCGCACACCCACGCGATCCTGGTTGGCTTCGTGATGATGATGATTCTGGGTGTGGCGCTCTGGCTCTTTCCGCGCGCGGAGCGCGGTGAGCAGCAGTACGATCCCCGATTGGCCGCCGCTGCTTACTGGCTTCTCACAATCGGAACGGCCGGCCGTATCGCGAGCGAGCTGGCGCGTGGATACTCCGCGGCTCTGTGGCTGCGGTCGGCCGTCGTGACAGGTGGTCTCGCACAATTTGCGGGAATTGCACTGTTCTTTTTTACGATGTGGCCCCGAATCCGCTCTGCCGGAAGCCACATTCGAGAAGCGAAGGGCGAAAAATTCTAAACTCAAGCGGAGAGATTGCAATGGCCACCGCAATTCCGAGGTTATCCGAACTTGCAGACCGTCCAGCCACGCGCCGAGAGTTCCTGATCAAGTCGTCAGTATTGGGCGCGCTCGCGCCATTTGCTCTGAGCGCCTGCGGCCCGGACGAGTCTGGGGACAAAACCAGAGAGTCCGCTGGCTCGAACGCTGCCATCGCTCCGCAGGCCGGGCCGGGGACGGCCGTGCGCAATCCCGACAGCAAGCTCGACACTGGTGGCCATGCGAACATCCATCAGTCGACCGCTTCGGCCGCGAACGCCCAGAAGGTAGCGTTTCGCCCGTTCGATCCAGCCCTCCCATTGGTTGCACGCGAGCGCACTACCCGGCTTCAGTTCACCGCTCAAGAAGTCCCGATTCGCATTTCGGACGATACCGTCATCTCGGCGTGGACATTCGGCGGCGATATTCCGGGGCCCATAGTGCACGTGAAGCAGGGCGACACGGTCGAGTTCACTCTCACCAACCACGGATCGATTCCGCACTCGATGGATTTTCATGCCGCGCAGATCGATCCGAAGGTCGCCTTTCGCTCCGTCGCTCCCGGACAACCCGTGTCGTACACGTTCAGGGCGCGCTTTCCCGGCGCGTTCATGTATCATTGCGGAACTTCCCCTGTCCTCATGCACATCGGCTCAGGAATGGTCGGAGCGGTGATAGTCGATCCACCCTCTCCGCTGCCCTCGGCGAAAGAGTTCGTCCTCGTGGAGAGCGAGTACTACCTCGGGGCGGCGGTCGCCGGTGTGATGCCCTTCGACTACACGAAGATGCTGGCGACCCTACCCGATTATGTCGTCTTCAACGGGCGCCCGAGCCAGTACATGACCGCGCCGATCAAGGTGCGAGTCGGGGACCGCGTGCGATTCTATGTTGTGAATGCCGGACCCACTCACCCGTGCAACTTTCACGTCGTCGGAGAGCAGTTCGACACCGTTTACCTCGGCGCGCCGCCCGGCCAACCGCTGCGCGGCGTACAGACTTTTGCCGTTGCGCCCGGGGGTGGAATGGTGTTCGAGATGCTGGCGGACATTCCGGGCGAGTACGTGTTCGTCAACCACGGATTCGGCCACGGCCAGAAAGGGGCGATCGGAATTCTGAGCGTCGAGGGCTAGGAATCGCCCGGGACGAGCGGAGGGCGCCGCGAAGCTGGCGCCTCCGCGATCCGGCGGAGCGTCGTCGGCCCATCAATCGTGCGCCA
>JAYWBE010000288.1:0-4813 GCA_043781715.1 Gemmatimonadaceae bacterium | reverse complement strand
TTGCTGAGGCATTCGAGCTCGTGGAAGCAAGTTGAGACTCGAGCGCGGGGTGCGCGAATTGCCGGATCGTGGCGAGCTGGGAGTGACCGCCGCCGACTTATAGAGGAGCGCGAGTGGAAAAGCGAAAGATCGGCACGCTCGAAGTATCGGTCGTGGGCGTGGGCTGCAACAACTTCGGCATGCGCATCGACGAGACACATAGCGAGGAAGTCATCAACGCGGCGCTCGACCAAGGAATCAACTTCTTCGATACCGCCGACATGTACGCGAACGGCAGGAGCGAGGAGCTGATCGGCCGCTTTCTTGTGGGCGGCGGGCACCGCTCCGATGTGATCATCGCCACCAAGTTCGCCAACGACATGCCCGGACAGGGTCGGGGCGCGCGTCCCCAATACATGAGGCAGGCTTTCGAGGCGAGTCTCAAGCGGCTTCGCACGGATTACATCGATCTGTATCAGCAACACATCCCCGACCCCGATGTCCCGATCGAGGAAACTCTGGGTGCGCTCGACGAGCTCGTAAAAGCCGGCAAGGTGAGGGAGATCGGCTGCTCGAACTTTTCGGCACAGCAGATACGCGAGGCGCAGGCAGCTGCGGCTCGTCACCCGGGTTCAGCGAGGTTCGTAAGCGTTCAGAACGAGTACAGCCTTCTTCATCGGGAACCGGAAGAAGGTGTGCTCGACGAATGCGAGCGACAGGGGCTGGCGTTCCTGCCTTTTTTTCCGCTCCAGAGCGGGCTGCTCACGGGGAAATATCGAAAGGGCCAGCCGATTCCCGAGGACACGCGGGTCGCGAAATACGAGCGCTACCGGAAGCTTCTGACAGGCGAGAATCTCGACAAGGTGGAAGTGCTCATCGAGTACGCGGAGTCGCGCGGTCACACAGTTCTGGAGTTGGCGTTTTCATGGCTGCTCGCGCATCGCGTCGTCGCGTCGGTGATAGCGGGCGCATCATCGGCGCAGCAGCTGCGCGCCAACTCTGTTGCCGCGGGCTGGAACTTGACACCCGCAGATCTCCAGGAGATCGACGCGTTGTTGCGCGCAGACGCGGGAAAGGCTGCGACGACCTGAGGCCATCCGCTTCGTAGGCTTCCCAGCGGGCTTCCCGTCCAGGGGGGACCCGGACGCGGTGAGACGGGTATGTGAGCCGGAGTACTCAAGGCGTCATACCTAACATTGGAGATACAGTGAACCGAATCATTCTTTCAACTCTGGTTGCGGCCGGCATAGCGGCGGTGGCGCCGACGGCGCGCGCGCAGAGCTCGTCCAATCCGTTTCAGATAGGCGGCGCGGCGGGCATCGCGTTCCCAACTGGCGATCTGGGCAACGCCGCAAACACCGGGTTCAACGTCACACTGGCGGTGGGTTACAGTCCGCCGGCGGCGCCGGTTGGGCTGCGGTTCGAGGGGGCATACAACGAATTCGGAAGCCAGATTGGCGGCGGCAACCTCAACATCGCCGCATTCACGGCAAACGCCGTGTTCGCGCTGCCGGCGTCGGGATTCACGCCGTATGTAATCGGCGGGGCAGGCCTGTACCGTCCGAGCGCCAACTCGTTTGGCAACACCGCGTCGGAGAACGACTTCGGGTTCAACATCGGGGGCGGAGTGAAGCTGCCGTTGAGCAACAGCTTCGAGACGTTCGTCGAGACACGATATAATCGTGTGTCAATCAGTGGCGGCGGGAACCTGAGCTTCATTCCCGTGACTGTGGGGATAATGTGGTAGGTAATTGGGGCTAGAAGTCAAAATGGCCGGCCCTTTTGGGCTGGCCATTTTGTTTGGGTCTCCGTGCGAATTCTTATTGGACCGCGTTGACCATGTCGAAGATCGGGAGGTACATAGCCACGACCATGCCTCCGACAACAACGCCGAGGAAGACAATCATGATAGGCTCCAGCAGCGAAAGAAGGTTGCTCACCGCGGCGTCGACTTCTTCGTCGTAGAAGTCGGCAATCTTGGACAACATCTCGTCCAAGCCACCAGTTTGCTCACCGACCGCGATCATCGAGATGACCATGGGTGGGAAGACCTTCGACTTCTGGAGCGGCTGAGCGATCGTGTCACCGCCGGCGATCGAGGAGCGGGACTGCATGATCGCGTCCTGAATGACGCGGTTGCCCGCCGTCTTCGCCGTAATCTCGAGTCCTTCGAGAATGCTGACGCCCGAGCTGATGAGCGTGCCGAGCGTGCGCGTGAAGCGTGACACCGCGGACTTGCGCAGCACGTCACCGAGAACCGGCATGCGCAACATCAACCGATCAATTACGAGTTTCCCGGGCGGCGTAGCATAATACTTCTTGAACATGTATCCGCCGGTGATGATCACGGCGCCCATTACCCACCAGTACCTTCTGAGGAAGCCCGAGGCGCCGATGACGATTCGGGTTGGCAATGGCAGCGCCTGACCCGCCGATGCGAACATGCCCGCGAACACTGGGATGACGAAGATCAGGAGGACGACGACCGCAATGGCCGCGACGCTCATGATGACCGCCGGGTAAATCATCGCGCCCTTCACCTTTCTGACCAGAGCGTCGTTCTTTTCGAGGAATGTCGCAAGGCGGAGAAGAATCGTGTCGAGAATACCGCCGGCTTCACCCGCGGCGACCATGTTTACATAAAGGTTGGTGAAAGCTCTCGGGTGCTTGGAGAGCGCGTCGGCAACGGTATTACCGGACTCCACGTCGAACACCACTTTCCTGGTGACTTCCGCCAGCGCCTTGTTGTCCGTCTGTTCGGCGAGAATCGTCAACGCCTGCACGAGCGGCAGGCCCGAGTTGATCATCGTCGAGAACTGACGGGTAAAAATGACGACGTCACGCGTTTTGATGGATCCGCGGCCGATCTTCTTGGCCGCATCCTGATCGATCTTGACGACGCTCAGCCTCTGCTTTCTGAGCTGGGCGATGACATCATCGCGAGAGGATGCATCGATCGTCGCGGTGCGCAGATCGCCGTTGAATGCTCTCGCCGTATATGTGAACGTAGCCATACCTGATCCTCTCCTAACGTTTCACTGGTGAGCCCGAGGCGGGTCCACGCGTGGCTGTCGGCTTGCCTGTGGCTGACCTGCCGCCACTTCCATCATCCGCCGGATCCAGCTGTCCAATCATGCGCTGGAACTCCGTCGGATCACCGCTCACGCGCAGGCACTCTTCCGCTGCCACTTCGCGGTTCATGTAGAGCGCGTAGAGCGCATCGTTCAGCGTCTGCATGCCGAACTTCTTACCGGCCTGCATGGACGAGTAGATCTGGTGAACCTTGTCGTCGCGAATGAGCGCGCGGATCGCCGGAGTTACCACCAGAATCTCGGCGGCCATCACGCGTCCCTTTCCCTGCGCTTTGGGAAGGAGCGTCTGCGTGACGATTCCCTCGAGCACGAAGGCGAGCTGGGCTCGCACCTGCGACTGCTGGTGGGACGGGAAGACGTCGATGATGCGGTTGACCGATTCGGCCGCGGAGTTGGTGTGTAGTGTCGCGAAGGCCAGGTGACCTGTCTCGGCGATCGTCAGGGCTGCGGCGATCGTCTCCAGGTCGCGCATTTCACCGATCAGAATGACGTCCGGATCCTCACGCAACGCGTACTTGAGCGCGCTGGCGAACGATTTGGTGTCGCTTCCGATCTCGCGCTGGTTGATGATGCATTGCTGGTGCTTGTGAATGAATTCGATCGGATCTTCGACCGTGATGATATGGCCTTTCCGCTCGCGGTTGATCTTGTCGATCATCGCGGCGAGAGTGGTCGATTTACCCGAGCCGGTCGGGCCGGTGACGAGAACCAGTCCGCGCGGCTTCTCGGCCATCTTGGCGATCGCGCCCGGGAGTCCAAGCTGATCGAAGGTTTTGATCGCGAAAGGAATCTGCCGAATGACCATCGACACGCAGCCGCGCTGCTTGAAGACGTTGCCGCGGAAGCGAGCGAGGCCCTGGATTCCGAACGAGAAATCGAGCTCGTCCTCCAGCTCGAACCGCTTTTTCTGCGTTTCGGTCAAGACCGAATAGGCGAGTTGAAGCGTGTCTTTCGGTGCCAGCTCGTGCTCAGCGGACGAGTTTGTTATGTCGCCATCGACGCGAAGCTTCGGCCGCTCTCCTGCCACGATGTGCAGGTCGGAGGCATTACGGGAGACCATCTCTTCGAGAAGGGAGCGGAGGTTGACTCCCAGTGGCTTCGCGGGTCCGGATGGGGAAGACGTGTCAATGAACGGTAAGGTCATCGGTTATCGATTCGGATGTTGAGGATCAAGCTGCCGCGGTTTCGCGGACTACCTGCTCCAGAGGACAGATCCCCTTGAGCACCTTCAGCCAGCCGTCCATGCGGAGGGTGAGCATTCCCTCTTCGATGGCGACTTTCTGAATCTCTGCCGCGCCCGCGCTCTGCATGATCAGCTTTCTGAGCTTGGGCGTCATGTTCATCACTTCGTACAGTCCCTGTCGCCCCTTCAAGCCGGAACCGTCGCATTGCTCGCATCCCTTTCCGCGAAAGACCGGGAGGTCTTCCATCTTGGTGTCGAGGGTGATCTGCTCCATGAAAGGCTTGGCCGCGTCGGTAGCGCGCGTTTTCGCGTCGTTGAGCGCCATGTCCGTGAATTGCAAGTCGCGGAGCGTGACACCGCCTCCGATTTTGGCGCCCACGATCTCGGCCTTGTCCATCTTGTAGGCCTCGGCGCACTTGGAGCAGACACGCCGCACGAGCCGCTGGGCGAGAACGAGGTTTAGTGCTGACGCGACGTTGAACGGCTCGATGCCCATGTCCATCAGACGAGTAACCGTCTCGGACGCCGAGTTGGTGTGCAGGGTGGACAGGACGAGGTG
>JAYWBE010000287.1:0-14131 GCA_043781715.1 Gemmatimonadaceae bacterium | reverse complement strand
ATTACCCACTCGGCGTCATCGGTGCGATAGCCCGTCGCCCGCGCATACCGGCGCCCTGTGAGCGCGGCGTATTCATTGAACGCGCGATCGGTGAGGTCAGCGATGTGATCGAAGTAGAACGGTCGTTGCGCCGCCACGCCCTGTGCGTAGCTGTCCTGGTTCTGCACCACGCCCAGCATCGCCGGATAGTCGAGGTCGAACGACTCCGGAATGCGGCGGCGCTTGTCGCCGAACACGAGCCGCTGGGCCGGTGTCGGCGATTCGATAAGATCTGCCGGGTCGCCGAGGAACGTCTTGATGAGATCGCGCTCGGGGAGGAGCAGCGACTCGATGACGTGACTGGTGAGGAACCCGTCCTGCGCGATGATGCCCGGGTTGAGCGAGAGCTCTGCGACGCGGTGCGCGATGAGATTGAGATCGGCGCACTCCTGCACGTCCTTGGCGAACAGCTGGAAGAACCCGGTGTCGTCCACCGCGTGATAGTCGTCGTGGCCGGCGTGCACGTTGAGCGCGTGCTTGGTCATCGCCCGCGCGGCGACGTTGAGCACGTAGGTGAGTCGCTTGCCGACGGCGGCGTAGAGCGACTCGTGCATGTAGGCGATCCCCTGTCCGCTCGAGAAATTGGTGGCGCGGAGCCCGGCCATCGACATGCCGGCAGTCACGGCGGCGGCGGCGTGTTCACCCTCGGGCTCGAAGAAGAGCAGGCGCCGGCCGTTCACGTTGCGCTTTCCCTCGGCCACCGCGACCGCCCAACCTTCGCCCATCTGCGTAGACGGCGTGATGGGATAGGCACCGGCCGCTTCGCTCCCCGCCGTTTCCATTGCGACCACGGCGCTGCTGCCGTCGAGCGCCTGCAGTACACCCGGATACGCGGGGGCGGCCGGAGCGGCCTCTTTCGGCTTCGAGGTTGTCCATAGCTTCATTGCCAATCACTCCCGGAAATCGCCAGCGCGGGCGCGAACTGCGCGCCCGAGAGCCACACGATCGCGCCGGTCGGGCACCGCTCCACCGCACGCGGCTCGGCCAGCGCGATCTTGTCGTAGTTCACCACGGCCACCCCAGTGGCGATGCTGATAAGCCCCGCGGCGGCGTCCTGCACGCACTTGCCGCACGCCGTGCACGCCACCTTGCACTGCTCCAGCGCATCGTCGCCGCCAATCAGGTTCCTGCACTGCACGAGCAGCCCGGCGATCACGGGCCGCAGCTCGAACAGCGATTTCGGGCACGCTTCCACGCAGTCACCGCACGCCGTGCACTTCTCGATGTCCACCACCGGAAGCCCGGTCTCGCTCATCTGGATCGCGTCGAAGTCGCACACGCGTTCGCAGTCGGCGAGCCCGAGGCATCCCCACGCGCAGCCCTTCCCTCCGCCGGCGACGGCCGCGGCCGCCGCGCAGGTGGGGAGTCCGCGGTACTCGGCCTGGTAGCCGGCGACATCGCTGCCGCCCGCGCAGAGGAGTCGTGCGACATTCTTCACCGCTTCCCCAGCGTCGACGCCGAGGAAACCGGCGATTTGCTCACGCGCCGCTTCGCCCGACACGGTGCACTGCGCCGGCGTCACCTTTCCTGCCACGGCCTGCTCGGCAAATGCGCGGCAACCCGGAAGCCCGCAGGCTCCGCAGTTGGCGTTCGGCAGCATCTGCGCAACGATGTCGATGCGCGGATCTTCCCAGACCCAGAGGCGCTTGTTGGCGATCGCGATGAACACGCCGAAAACCAGTCCGACGCCGCCGAGGATGAGAATCGCGAGCAGCGTATCAGACATGGGTCCTCAACTGACGCCAACGGAAGTGGATTGATCGAGCAGCCAGGCGGTGAGCCGTTCAGCGGGATCGGAGGTGGCGCCGCCCACCGCCGCGAGGAGTGCTTCAGCGGGATTCGCCGGCAAAACCGGTTGTTCGATGAGTGCTTTCAGATGAGACAGATCGTCACGCTGCTGCCACGCACTCCGGACGCCAAGTGACTTTCGTGGATGCGCGTCGGGCATATGAGTGACTTCGATGCGCCGCCACATCGCCGATCCGGCTCGCGGGTCGTGGACGAATCGGGCTTCCGCCCCGCTCATCACGGCGATGACGGCGGGTCCGTCGAAGTCAGTGACCCTTTCAAGCACTTTCATGTCGCCCGTTTGCGCGACGACCACGCCGGGTGACACGAGCCGTGCCAGAGGCGCCGCTGTGCATGGTTCTGCTACCAGCAGGACGAGACGGACCCAACCATCGATCAGCGGAGCAAGCTCGAACGCATCGAGGTCGCGACCGTCGAGAAGTATCACGAGAGGCGGTGCCAGCCTCCGCTCGGCCGCCGTCCATTTCTCGAACGGATGTGCCTCCAAAGGCAAACCGTGCTGCGCAGGATCGTAAGTGCGCCGTCGTACCAAGTCGACAAGAGTCGCGGCTCCAAACGCCGGTCCCAGAGCTGTCATGCGCGCACGAACCGCGGCGGCGGGGGACGTACCGGCGGGCACGTTCACTACGAAATCCTCATCACCGGCACGAAGGAGAGCCTCGAGTGCTTCCGCAGCCCGCTCGACGACTGCGCGGCCGACGGCGTCGAGCGGGCCGGAGCCGGAGGAAATCATCGCGAAACGGTCGGGATCTATGAGCCCGGCGGCAAAATCGCCCAGTGCAACGCGCGCCTGACTCGGGCCGGATTCGGACGCCAGCGTGTTCTTCGCGCGCTCCAGAGCGCCGGAAACGGCGAGGCGAAATGCCGCGATTCGCGGACGGAGAGCGGAGAGTGCGGCGGCGACACATTCGTCAGACTGCATAGTGGTCAAGCTCCTCGTTGAGGAGAGCAATTCGCTCGCTGCTCGTGACCTTGGGCGTCTTGCGCAGCAGATCGTAGCGCACGCGGCTTTCGTTCCTATAGAAGAGCCCGAGCCGAATGTGACCGTCGTCTTCGGCGAGCCTTCTCGCAGAATCGAGATCCGAGGGATCATGCGTAGCGCGATTCTTGTAGATCTTGTCGAGCTCGGGGGCGACGACACCATCGTCGTGAACCAGAAGCTCGATCATTCCAGGATTTCTCACTGCTTCGTCGTACATCCCCTGCATGAACAGGGGACAGCGCTGGAGAATGCGCACGAAAGAGAAGCCCTGGTGCCGATATGCCGCGCGAAGGGTGGCGTAAAGATGCGCGGGAACCCACTCTGCCGTCTGCGCGACGAAAGATACGTTCGCGGTTCCAAGAGTCGTCGTCAGAGGATTCAGCGGCGGGAGAAAGCTCCCGAACGGCTGGGTGTTCGTCTTGAATCCCTGCGGCGTCGTGGGTGACGTCTGCTTCTTCGTTAACCCGTAGATGCTGTTGTCGAGCAGCATCGCCACCATGTGGATGTTGTAGCGGATGGCGTGAATCCAGTGCGCGGCGCCGATCGAGCAGCAGTCACCGTCTCCCATCACGACGAAGACTTCGAGATCGGGACGATGCAGCTTTACTCCGGTGGCGACGGGCAGCGCGCGCCCGTGCAATCCGTGGAAGCCGTATGTCTTGAGGTAATGGGGGAATCGGCTCGAGCATCCGATTCCCGACACGAATACGGTCTGCTCCGGCTTGAGCTGCTCGGCGACGAGAAGTTTCTCGACAGCGGTGAGAACCGAGTGGTCTCCGCACCCCGGGCACCAGCGGGCTACGGCTCCCTCGTAATCACCGAGCGCGAATTCGCGCTCATCGTCGTCGAGGAGAGGCAGGATGGCGCAGTGTGGAGTCATGACCGGTCTTCGCCTGGTGTGAGCGCCGCGTCGCGTATCGCTTTGTGAATCAGTCCCGGGCGGAGCGGCTCCCCCGGCACGCGGGTCCAGCAATCCACGTCGCACAGCGTTTGCGCGCGGAGGAGCATCGCGAGCTGCCCTCGCCGCCTGTTTTCTTCGGTGATGAATGGATCGCCGAGCTGGTCGCTGTAGTTGATCTCGACCGTCATAACCTTCCGGAATCGCGAGAAGATCTCCTTGAGTCCCGGCTGCAGCGGGGAGAGGAACGTCAGATGCACCGACGACGCGCGAATTCCCTCCGCGCGTGCTCTTTCAACGGCTTCCTCGATCGCGCCCTTCGTGCTGCCCCAGCCGACTACGAGAAGGTCGCCGTCCTGGTCGCCATTGATGGCGGGCCGGAGGAGGGTTTGCTGAAGGACCGCGAGCTTGCGACTTCGCATCGTTGTCGCGCGCTGATGAACGCCGGCCCCGTACGCGACTTTGCTCCCTTCGTCGTGCGAGAGTCCGGTGACCGTGAACATTCCACCGGGCTGCCCGGGTATCGAACGCGGCGAGGTACCCGTCCGCGCGTCCCACTCGTAGGGGCGCTGTCCCTGCTTGACCGGCGCGAGGTCCAGCTCGGGAGCGAGCCACTCCTTTTTCAGCTGCGGACGCGGGAAAGGTTGAACTCCCGTCGAGAGGTTCGCGTCCGAGAGAATGATCACCACTGTCCGAAAGGTCTCAGCGATCTGGCGCGCGGTGATCACCACATGGAAGCACTCCTCGATGGTCGCGGGGGCGATCACGACACGCGGGGCGTCACCGGGCTCCGCGAACAAGGCAGCGAGGAGATCGGACTGCTCCACCTTGGTCGGCAGACCGGTGCTCGGTCCGCCGCGCTGCACGTTCATGACGACGAGCGGAGTCTCGGTGATGACAGCCAATCCGATGAACTCCGTCTTCAGCGCGAAGCCGGGGCCGGACGTGATCGTGAACGCGACCTTCCCCGAGTACGAGGCACCGATTGCCACTCCGACGGCGGCGATCTCATCCTCCGCCTGATGAAGGATTCCCCCGAACTTCGAAAAGACCTCCGCCAGGTAATGAGACACCGAAGTGGCCGGCGTGATGGGATACATCGCGCACAACTCCATTCCCGACGCCAGGGCACCCATGCCGAGCGCTTCGTTGCCGTTCATCACGACGAGGGCTTCGGTCGGAGGATAAGTTGGAACTTCGATCCTGAAATCGAGGTTGGCTGCGGCCCATTCGACACCCAGCCGCAAGAGCGCGACATTTCTCTGGTAGACCGCTTCGGATTTCTTGCGGAACGCGTACGCGATCTGCTCCTCGATTCGCTCGAGGCTGCGGTCGTAGATGTACGCCAGCAGCCCCAGGACGAACATGTTCTTTCCCTTCCGTGGGTTCTCGTCGATGGTGAGGCACTGCTCCTCCATCGGAACTTCGATTATCCGATACGACTGCGCGGAAAGCTCGGCGAGCGCCTTGTCCCAGGCGGTCCGGATGTCGGGATTCGAGTTCGTGGCCCAGGAATTCTCGAGCAGAATTATGGCGTCGCTCGCGAGGGCGCCGAGTCGGTGGCGGCCAAGGAGGACCTGCTCGTTGAAGGCGATAATGAGGTTGGTTTCGTCGCCTCCGTTGGTGATGGGCCCGGTGCCAAAGCGGATGCGATTGCCGCTCGCTCCCTCGGCCATTCGAGGTGGTGGCTGGATCTCGGCGGGAATGATCTCCACCGTCCAGACCCCGTTTCCCATTTTTGCGCAGACTGCACCGAAGATCTGGCCGCATTTCTGCGCGCCCTCGCCGGCGTCGGAGACTATTTCTATAGTATGCTCCGGCCGATTGAGGACGGTCGGTGCAATGCGGAGCTCGGGACTGACGGGCACGGCGACAGCAGTCATTGGCGGAGACGCCTCTTTTCGGGGAAAGAAACGAACACTTCAATTCTTACCCGCCGGCTCAAAGTGTCAGTCAGTGATAAGTGGGGGCTTTTGTCAGGGATTCCCTTGTATCACGCATGTCACGGCGCTCCGCGAGCGCGCTTCAACGTATCTGACAATAGCGGCCAGTTGTCCATCACCATCGAGACCTGCTTCGGCTATGACGCGCGCGCCCGGTCCACTCCCCGGGTAACGCCCGTGCGAGAACGGATGGAGCGTCACCGACCTGCCGAGGTCGGAACGAATCCAGCGATACATCGTCGGAAGCGTGAACCCGGTCAGACCCATCGAGTGCATTGCGACACTTTCCGGAAAAATCCTGTCTCGCTCCACCGGTGACAGCAGGTCGAAGAGCTCAGCGCTCGCCACGTAATAGACGTCCAGATCTATTCCCTTCGTCGCGAGAAGCGGAAGCGTCTGCTCCACAAACGCATACGCGACTCCCGATTCCTGGAGCACAATCGATCCATCGCTGCGACCGTTCGCGCTTCGCAGCTTGTACACTCCTCTGGCCGAATCCGATGCGGGGGCGAGGCCGAGTGCCTTCCTGTCGGGCACTGTTTCCGACGGCCGGCTGACGAAGGGGGCAATGATCGCTGGTGGGCTGCGCAGAGCAGCCGCCATGAGAGGCCATATCTCCTGCGAATCCCACGGTGTGAGGGTGATCATCGCACCGCTGGGGAAATTCTCCTGGAGAAGCTGCAACGGCTGGGGATCCGCGTGCGTGGGTCCGTCCTCGCCGGTCTTCAGGCCGGCGTGACCACACACGAGAATGAATGGACGATACGGCCCGGGGTCGAGCACTTGCCGAGCCTGATTTCCTATCGCGTGCAGGCGGGCGGCGATGTGTCCGAGCGGCGCGATGAACGCAGCGTACGACGAGCCGACTCCGATGTGATGGCCGAATGTGGAGATTCCGGAGAGAACGCCGCTCATGGCGTCCTCGCAGATTCCGCCGATTGACAGGGTGCGCGAGTCAGGATTCGAGAGGGTGTTGAAGTAACCTGGGGCGAATCCCGCTGCCGCCTCGTTGAGGCTCGTCGATCCAAGAAGGTCGGCGGCCGAAATGAAAAGGGCGCCGCCGCTTTCGCTGTTGAGATATCCGAGAATCTTTCCGAGCTGCCCGCGCAATGTGGTTGATGCGCCGGGAGAAAGCTCGAGCGACGGTGGCGTCGATATGGACTTCGCGAGCGAGAAGATCCGCCGCACGTTAGGCGACCTTTTCGCGAGGCGACGATTGCGCTTGCGTAGACGCTCGCGGGCCGCCGTCACCCGGTCCGCTATCCGCGCGACGAGCTGACGATTCGATTCCAGGACCATTCCGACTGCGGAGAGCGCTTCCCAGAAGCATCTCTCGACGACCTCGGGGCTCGATCCTCCACCGCAGCGCGGATTTGCGGGGTCGCATAGGGGGAGGCCCACCGGACTCTCCGCGACGAGCGGCGCCATCGCCTCGTAGAACCCGAGGCCGCAAAGCTTGTGGCCGGCGCCATGTGATGCGCGGCCTTCGATTCCGTAGCGCCATCCTTTGGTAGTGCGGTAGACGATGGCGGTTGGCTGCCCGTTCCCGAGACTAAGAGCGCGCCGCTGCGCGGCCACGATCTGCTGGAAGCTCGTCCCGTCGGGAACGTAGATGACATTCCAGTCATTGAGATAGAACAGCTCGCACGGCGTCCACTGCACGTAGTCGCCCGGAGTCACGCCCTCGCGCGTGACGTGCTCCGAGTCTATGGACGCCTGGTTCCAGTCGAGATGGACGATGACGTTACCGAGCGAAGCGGTTCCGGCAGCGGCGAGTGCTTCAGCTACCCGGCCTGGAGTCAGCCCACCTTCGCCCTCCACGATGTGCACACGAGGCGGATCCTCCCGATAGCAGTCGGCGGCGGCGAACGCGAGGCCGATGGACGCCGCTAGCCCGACTCCCGATGCTCCCGTTGCAAGTCGCACGAAGGGAGTCGCCGGAGTCGGGTGCCCGTCGAGGGCCTTCGATTCCAGAGAGCGCGCGAGCGGCGCGGTCCCTGTGGAACTTCTCCGGAAGCCGAGCAGATCCTCCAGTCGCAACTGCAGACTGATGTCGGCGGGAAGCAACGATGGGGCGCCGATCCGGACTATCTCGTTCCTGAGCGCCCACATCGAATAGAGACCGAGCGCCTTATGGCCGGCGGCGTACGATATGATGTCGGCCTTTTCGCTGAGTGGATCGGAGAAGTCGTAATCCATCGCGTCGAAGAGCAGCGCGGACACGAATCGCCCCGACGATATCGATCCGCCTGGATGCCCGGACATCGGGGCGTAGTTGTACATCATCGCGCAGAGCGATCTGTATATCATGTCGAGGGTCTCGAATGCCTCGACCTCCTGGACGCTAAGCGGCAACGACGTGTCTTCGCCGATGTCGATCCATCGTCCCCGGTGTGCTCCGAACGGTGAAGGGGGCAATGCAACGCCGTCGAGCGTCTCTTCCAGTGCGATTGTCACTGCGGCTCCTGTCGCTTTCGCGGCTAGTACAGATGTCGTCCTTGCTGCACGAATGCCAGGAAGCCATCGGCGTCGCGGCTCGCGCGCTCGAGGCGTTCCATTCCCACCTTTAGCTGCTCGAGCGAAGTCGCAATGGAGAGCCGCAGATAGTGGCTGCCCTCGCTTCCAATGCGCCCGAACGATTTTCTGTCCAGCGTCGCGACGTTATGTCTGAAGAGGAGAAAAAGCTGAAAGAGCGTCGAAGGCGTGGTGAAGTCACGCATCGGTGAAGGGAGCGATGCATGCGCCTCGATTGCACCGAGGCTCTCGCAGACGCCGGCGATGTTCGGGAAAACATAGAACGCGCCCTTCGGCTTCTGACAGCGTATGCCGGCTATTGAATTCAGCGCTTCCACGACGAAGTCGCGCCGCTTCGAGAATGCATCCACCATCGTGGCGATGGCGATCTCGCTCTCCGGCGCCTCGAGCGCAATCTTGGCGCCCATCTGGTTATAGGCGGGGAGACAGGAGAAGTAGTTGATGTTCAGATTCTTGAAAACCGCTGCTTCCTCCGCCGTTGGGAACACTGCCCAGCCGATCCGCCCACCTGTCCAGGAATACGATTTCGAGACTCCGGACACGAGCACCGTCCGCTCTTCCATTCCCGGAATCGATGCGATCGAAACGTGCTTCGCGCCGTCGAAGATTATCCTCTCGTACACCTCGTCCGAGTAGACGCGCACCTCGGGTGCGGACCGGGCGAGGATTACCTGAGCGATCTCGTCGAGCTGATCACGCGTCGCGACTCCGCCAGTGGGATTCGAGGGGAAGTTGATGTAGACGAGCTTTGTACGCTCAGTCATGAGACGCGCGAGATCGCTGCCCTGGAAGCTGAAACCCGAACTCTCCTCCAGATGGAGCGGAACCGCGGATGCTCCGATGTATCGAACGAAGGATTCGTAGATGGGGAACCCCGGGCTCGGGTAGATGACCTCGTCGCCGGCGTTGCAGTAGGTCTGCTGGGTGAATCCGATGGGCGGCTTGGCGCCGGGAAAGACGACGACTCGGTCGGGAGTTATGCGGATCCCTCTCGCTTCGCCCATGGTGTGTGCGATGGCCTCGCGAAGCGGAAGTATTCCCTGCGGATCGTTGTAGTGCGTGAGGTCGTTGTCTATCTGGCGCTTGACCTCTTCGGCGATGTGGCGGGGAAGGGGAAAGTCGGGCTCGCCGATGTTGCACCGCACCACGTGGTGTCCGGCGTCCTCCACTTCCTTTATGTAGGGACCCATCTTGAATGCATTCTCGGTATCGAGCATGCCAACGCGATCCGCAAAGAGCGGCCGCGCTTGTCTCGGCGGTGGAGCAAGGGTGGCCATCGGTCTTTCCGTGGTAAGAGAAAAGCGGGTATTCGCACGCCTGAGCGGCGCCTGTCCGTCGTGTATCCGAGTCTATCGTGTAATCCTGCCCTGTCGGCTCGGTTGCCGCTGTAGGCGAAGTGCGGAAATGGAGTGAGGGATGCCCTGACGCGAGGGACTTTCCAAACGGAGCGCCGATGCGCCTCCTCGAGGCGCATGGCGCAGTTCAAAACTCTGCGGAGACGCTCCCATATGTGCGCTCTATGTGCACCAAAGACAACGGCCGGCAGCCCGTTCATCGGAGTGCCGGCCGTATCTATTTATGGTATCAACACTTACAACAGCTCCCGAGCGGACTCGAACCCCCGAGTACGGCGTCAGGTTGCCTTTTTCGAGACGCTGTTAAGCGAAGGTTAATCCGAAGCCGTACTTGAAAAGCGGATCGTAATTTTTGTCGCCTACGTTAATCGGAATCTGCGCCATGGACCGAGGCCACGAAAAGGATAGTTTGCCCGTTGGTTTGTAATCACCGAAGAGCACATCCGTCACACCTTGCCCTTCCGTCCCCGGCAACCAGGCTGCAACAAAAGCATCGCAGCGCCCCAGGGCGTTGTTGATGATCATCGGGCGTCCAGAAAAGAGCACAACAACAACCGGAATGCCCGCCTGCTTCATGTTGTTGATCGCAGTCACATCTTCCGCGGCGAGCGCGAGGTCGTCCCTGTCTCCCATGCCTTCGGCGTATGGTGTTTCGCCGATCACGACGATGCCGACGTCCGCGCCGCCGGCGCCACTACCATCTTTCGAAAACGTTACCTTTGTCGCCTGCGAGACCGTGTTTTGAATGGCCTTAAGAATGGTTGTCCCGCCCGGGGTAACCTCACCGCTCTTGCCTTGCCAGTCGATAGTCCAGCCGCCGCATTGGTTGCCGATATCGTCGGCGCTTTTGCCTCCGACATGAATGCGCGCAAGTTTCTTCGATAAAGGCAAAGTTCGCTTCTCATTCTTGAGCAGCACCAATGATTGGCGCACGCATTCGCGCGCGACCTGCCGATGTTTGGCCGAGCCAAAGGTCTTGTGCAAACGCCGGTCAGCCAGCGGAGATCGGCTCTTGTTCATCAATCCCATAGCGAATTTGACTCGCAGGATGCGCGTGACGGCGTCGTCTATCCGCGCCATGGGCACCTTGCCTTCCTTGACCAGCTCCAGCAGCAGATTGAAGAACTGTTCATAGTCGGTTGGCACCATCACCATGTCCATGCCTGCGTTGATCGAGATGCCGATGGCTTCCTTGTAGTCTTTGGTTATCTGATTGACGGCCTTGTAGTCGGAGATCAGGAAGCCTTCGAAGCCCAGCTCCTGTTTCAGGATGTCAGTGAGCAGCCTCCTGATCCCAGAGACCTTGACTCCATTCCAACTGTTGTATGAGGGCATGATGGAACCGACGCCGGCCTTAACAGTGCTGACGTAGCCTTGCATGTGAATCTTTCTCAAATCCGCTTCGCTCAGTCGCGTATCGCCCTGGTCGAGCAGGTGCTTTCCCTCGGGATTGGCAAACCCAGCCGTCCCGATCGTGGTGCCGCCGTCACCAACAAAGTGCTTGGCGCACGCCAGAACGCTCAGAGGATCACCGAGATCGTTGCGCTGGAGACCCCTGACCGCGGCTTCTCCCAAGGTCCGAGCGAGCTCTGGCGCTTCCCCGAACCCTTCGTAGGTTCGGCCCCATCTTTCATCGCGCGGAACCGTGACGCAGGGAGCAAACGTCCAATTGACACCGGTGGCGCGCACTTCTTCCGCCGTCACCCGCGCGGCGCTTTCAACCAGCTTCGGATTCCGCGTGCAGCCCAGACCAACGTTGTGCGGAAAGATCACCGCGCCCAGGACGTTGTTATGACCGTGCACGGCATCCGCTCCGTAGAGTATCGGAATGCGGAGACGGGTCTTCAGTGCGTGCTCCTGATAGCCATCGCACATATTCGTCCAGGCAGCGAGGCTGTTGCCCGCCTTGGGGTCCGAGCTGCCGCCGCTCAGGAGTGAGCCCAGGAAATATTTTTGAATGTCATTGACATCTTTCAGGGCGCCCTGCTCGGCCTGGGTCATCTGGCCGATCTTCTCTTCCAGGGTCATTCTGGAGAGCAGCTCTCGCACTTTCCCATCGTAAGAAGAGAGTGGTCTCGGACCAGCAGGATATCCCACTGCAGTCCTCGTCCCGATACCCAGAGCTTCAATGATCGCTGGCGTGAACATAGTGGCGCCGGCAGCCAGGGCGGAGGACTCGATGAATTGTCGGCGATTGATCTTCTTCGTCATAAGTTTTTCAACTCAGTATGTAGCGGTACGCGGCGGTGACTTGCTGCTCTTCGCCTTCTTCTTCACCGCTGGACGCCCATTCATTTGAACCTATAGCTAAGAAATTTTGCTCAGTCAAATCGGGCAGAAATTATATGTGGCTTGGCGTATCATGCAGAGTAAGGCGCCGTCGAACGACCCCAGATACTTGAAGCCAAGACTCCATCCCAAAATCTCGCATCAATCTGTGCATCCGATATGAATCGTTCAATGGAAACCAAGCCGACGCTTCGCCTGTAAGGCAATGATAACGCCTTAGTTCAGCTATTAGCACATTACAGCTATTGCGGCGAAACCGCATCTGAAAAGGTGGTGGTCACTTCCCGGGTGATTTGCTCGCACCTCGCAGGTCCAGAAGCGGCGCTGTCCAGCAGGAGTCCCGCAGAAAGCAAAACGGGCACTCCCATTCGAAGGCACTCCACCCTGGGCAACGTCAGTCCCTCGAACTTCGAGCGGACGGCGGCAGTAGCTTAATTCACTGTCCACCGAACCCGGTACAGCTCAGTTCGCCGCACGCTCCATAGCCCCGCTGTCCGCAGCAATTTCTTTTAGGTGGCCCACACTAGCGATCGCGGTAGTAGACATCCGTCACCGCCACGTACCCAGCCCCGGGGTTGACCGAGTACCGAAGCGTCAGTTGGGTGTCCGTGAGCTCCACCTTGGGATCGGTCGGCGGTCCTTCGATGTACTGGCCCTTCGGTCCGGCGTGGAAGTACGTGCCGCTCAGGTAATCCCAGCTCCTGACCGAATCCTGCGTGAAGCGGATTATGTCGCTGTTGAGGACGTAGGTCCCGTACTCGCGCGAGATGCTTCCGACGGAATCGGCCGGTAGCTGAGCGTAGACGCCCCGGAAAGCGCCCGTGAGTACGTAATGCCCGTCGACCGTGAACTCGAGCGTCCGGAGGTATTGCCCACTCGGGCTCAGCGGCTCCGGCGCACGACTCCAGCGGCCGGCGAGCGGTTGCGACGACGGCGTGAGCAGGTCCGCGTGACACGCGATGCCCGCCACGAGCAGCAGAGCGAAGCCCGACACGACAGAACGCATGCATCATCCTTGGCACGAGGGATTGATTGGGCAACCTAACAGACTAGCGCGCAATCCTACAGGGGGAGCTGGACCGTGCCAGCCCAAACTCCCATCAAATCCGTCGTAGTGGTTATTGCCACGTTGATCCCGTAGGTGCCCGCAGCAAACGATGCCAGTGTGACCGCGCGCAAAACCCGCGTCAGTACCGCCGTGTCGCCGGGGGCGAGATCGAGGGTGGGTCCGCCTTGCGCGCAAGCCATCGAGGGATTGATCGAGCCAGACTGCTCTCCCGTCGGATCCGGAAAGATCTGCACGAAGAGAGGGCATTGCGCGCCAACGGCTACCTGGATGTGGGACGATGTCAAGTTCCGTAGCGAAGCGGATATCTCCAGATCCGGGGCGCCGCTCGCAACTGGTAGCACGCGCGTTGTCGCCGTCACAGTTAGCGTCGGCGGCGCGGTCCTCTTGTAGCTGTTCTCCGTCGGCGCCCGACCAGTGCACGCGAGCAAGCCCAGGGTGACAAGTACCTTTACTGCATTGCGCATGGAGCCTACCACCCGAATATCGGAAGTGTAATCCAACATAACACAGTGGAATGGCTGACGGTCACAATCTGTTACCGAGGCGGATACCTTCGCGCACTCATTCGCGGTAGCGTGGCATCCGCCAAACGCTTATTAGACTGCAAAGTTGCGGTGCCGAAAAGGTCTCCGCCCATCGTGTCTTGCGCAAGATTTCTGGTCAGGCCCGAAACGGCGGTTACGAGAAAGCGACGGGACATAGCTCAACTGTTGGTCGAGTGTCGGTCGAGTTTCTCACTACGAAGTACAGGTCAGCAGGGTCTCGGTATCTTTCCATCCCCCTGCCGCGGCGACGTCGGTGATCGGGAGATGCTTCCGCGTCGTCGCCCACCCTCGGCGGTAGGGATGCCACAACCCGCCGACCAATTTTTTCAATCCCGCTGTCGTCTCGGCGCGCCGCAGCCAATTGTCGAACCGGTGCCTGACCGCGGCGCCTGACGCATCGTTGCAGCTGACGTGGCGGCGCGGGCGCAGGGCGGCGGCGTGCACGTATCCGACGATCGGGTCGCGCTGCTGGAGGCGATGAAGCAGGCGCCTTGGCCACCGGTGCCGATCGCACCGCGCTTCCTCCCGTTACTGCAATCCGTACACGACGACCCGGTTGGAGAAAGTCGGCAGGTACACGTGTCCGTTGGCGATCGTCGGAGCGGCGAATTTCGCGTAATAGCCCCCTGCGTCGCGGGGACTATTCTGTTGATTGTTCCAAAGCTCC
>JAYWBE010000286.1:0-4851 GCA_043781715.1 Gemmatimonadaceae bacterium | reverse complement strand
GGAAGTTGTTGCTCCTGAGGACCGCTACGGCGGTGAAGGACCCGTGCTGGCCCTTCGAGTTCCAGCTCTCCTCGAACGCGGTCTCGCCCTTTCCCTTCAGGGTCTCGCTGCGCATCGCTGAGGTGAACATGCGGCCCTCGCTCCAGCGCCACACTTCCTTGCCGGCGAAATCCTTCACCGTGAAATCGTGGGTCTGTCCGTCGGGGAACTGGAGCTCCAGCATCTTCGACGTGTTGTTGCGGACGTTGAGGGTGAAGCGGAGCTTGTCCGCGTCGTCCTTGGGTCTCGTAATGTCGAATGTGGTGACGATCGGGGCTGTCTTCTCAACGGCGTGCCTTGCTGTGGCGATCGGCTTTTCATCGTGGGAAAAGGGAGCGGCGGCGAAGGCGACTGAGGCTGCTGCAGCAAGCAGGGGAAGAATTAGGCGGTTATCCATTACGTCAATCGGTGCGTCGATTTCTCGGTGGGCGGGCGGGCGGTTCTCACTCTACGTGAGACTCCCAACATATCGTTCTATTGACGAATGGTCAACAGTGAAGTCACATACTAACTCCGCTTGAGTCTTGGACTTGCGACTCGCCCGAAATCTTCGGCCTCTCTTCGGAATGGCCGTCCTGATTCGCTTGTGAAAATCTTCACAAGCGGTTACTTTCTTCCCAGAATGGAGGACGAAAAGCGGCCGCAACAGAGCTCCAAAAAGGGTCTCTCCGGCGCCGATTTCGCGGGCGTCGGAATCCAGTTCGCATTCGCGATCATCGTCTTCCTCTACGCCGGACAGTGGCTCGATAACCGGCTCGGCACCAATGGGTTGTTCACCATCGCCGGCGTCTTCATCGGGGCGGGGGCAGCGTTCTACAACATGTACCGCAAGATCTCAGCGGCGCAGAAGCAGGACGACGAAGAACGGCGCGAACGAGGCCGGGAAAGGTGAAAGAAAAGAGAGCACTGGGATTCTTTGCCGGAGTCTCGGCCGCCCTCATCATCATCGCCACACTCGTACTGAGGATGTATTTCAGGACGGTGGATCAGCACAACGCGATGCTCGTTTCCGCTGGACTCGCTTTCGCAGTACAGCTTGGCTCATACGCGCTGCTACGCCCGGCGCGGGCGGGACGCGGAAAGCCAGGCGAGCTGCTGATCCGCTGGGCGATCGGAGCGGTGCTGAGATTGTTCGTGCTGGTGCTGTACGCTCCCCTCGCGAGAATCATCAACCTCTCGGTCGAGGCTGCGCTCGTAAGTCTGGTGACGTTCTTCTTCCTGACGATGATGGCCGAACCACTGCTGCTCGAATATGATCGCTGACCAAAAAGATTTCATCACGCCGCACATCACCGACTCGCACACGCTCGACTACCCGTGCTTCCACTCGGGCTTCGTGTGCGAGTACGAGCTGCCGCGCTGGGATCCGATCCACATCGGCCGTTTTGCGCTCGACATCTCGCCGACCAGGCACGTCGTCATGCTCTGGATCGCGGCGCTCCTCTGCATCGTCACGACGCTTATCGCTCTCCGGGCGCACAATCGCAGGACGCGGGAAGGAAAGGCGCCGAGCGGATTCGGGAATGGGCTGGAGGCACTAGTACTCTACCTGCGCAATGAAGTCGTGCTTCCCAACGTTGGACCTCACGGTAACGGGTACGTGCCGTTTTTACTGACGCTCTTCTTCTTTATCCTGTTCGCGAATCTGCTGGGCCTGATTCCATACGGCGCGACCGCCACCGCAAACATCTCCGTCACTGCGACGCTCGCAATCGTCACGTTCATCGTGATCGAGATCGCGGGCATGAAGGCGCAGCGTTGGGGCTACATCAACACGATCGTCTTCTGGCCGCACGACATGTCGCTCGCCATGAAGCTTCCGATCACGTTCATACTGACACCGATCGAGCTGATCGGAAAGCTCACGAAGCCGTTCGCGCTGGCGATACGTCTTTTCGCCAACATGGTGTCGGGGCACGTCGTGTTGCTGGCGCTTATCAGCCTCATATTCACTTTCGCCACCTGGATACTCGTACCGGTGCCGATTGCGATCGCGCTTGGCATCTCGTTCCTGGAATTGTTTGTCGCATTTCTGCAGGCGTTCATCTTCACGCTTCTATCCAGCGTGTTCATCGGACTCATTCGGGAAGGTGCGCACTGACGCGGAGCTTGCTCAACTTCGCGTAGGTATCCAGCTGAGCGGGCTGGAGAGGTCCGTTGGGGCTTTTTTTGAAAGTCCCGTTGACGGACAGCGACCGGAAGGTCGCGAGCATGACATATCACGATTGAATGAAGGGGAAGAAAAAATGGTAGCCATGTTTCCGCTGCTTCAGGCCGCAGCCACGTTCACGCGCGAGTACACGGGTGCGTGGGCCATGCTGGGGGCCGGCATTGGCGCGGGTCTCGCCGTAATCGGCGCGGGCATCGGTATCGGACGTCTCGCTGGGCAGGCGATGGATGGAATGGCGCGTCAGCCGGAGATGGCCGGACGCATTCAGACGGGCGCGATCATTTTCGCGGCGCTCATCGAGGGAGTGGCGCTGTTCGCGGTCGTCATCGCGTTCCTGATTCAGCTAAAGTTCAAGTTCTAGGGTTAAAGGTTGCGGACGCGGCGGCTACCTCGTGCGCCGCGCTCCGCAACCCGACAATTTCTTTTAACGCAAACTCCAGCGGAGTCGATCCGCTAAAATAGCGACCTAACCATGACCACTTTCATCTTCGCACTCCTGCAGCACGCGACCACAGCTTTAGAGGAATCCGGGCAGTCGGACAATCTTCTGTCGCCGAATGGCGGCCTCATGTTCTGGACGCTCGTCGTCTTCTTGATCCTGTTCGCGATCCTCGGCAAGCTGGTGTTCCCGAAGATCACGGCCGCGGTCGAGGCGCGCGAAAAAGCGCTCGAGGAAGCGATTGAGGCAGCGAAGCGTGACCGCGAGGAAGCCGCCCGCGCTTTGGCGGAACAGCTTCGGCAGATCGAGACAGCGAGGGTGGAGGCGCAGAAGATCATCGTCGAGGGGCGTCAGGTGGGTGAGAAGCTGCGGGCGCAGATGATCGAGGAGACGCACCAACAGCAGCAGCAGATGCTGGAGCGCGCCCGCCGCGAGATCGAGCAGGAGAAGGAGCGAGCGATCGCCGAACTGCGCCGTGAGGCGATCGAGCTGGCTATCGCCGGTGCGAGCAAGGTGATCGAGAAGAATCTCGACGACCAGGCGAACCGGAAGATCGTCGAGAGCTTTCTCGCTTCGATTCCCGTGGTGGAGACCAAGCCCGGATGAACGACGAACGAATCGGCCGCAACTACGCCGAAGCTCTCCTGACGCTCGCTCGGAAGAGCAAGGAGCAGGAGGAGTGGGGCGCGCTGATTGAGGCGATCTCGGTGGGGATGAGCGAGGATCCGACGCTGAGGACGTTTCTCGAGTCGCCGAAGCTGTCGGCAGCGCGCAAGATCCAGATTCTGGAGAAAGCGCTGGGTCGCGGAGTTCCGAAGATGTTTCTGCGCTTCATTGAAACGGTAATCATGAAGCGGCGGCAGATGCTGATTCCGGAAATCGCATCCGAGTACAGGAATCTGATCGACGAATCGGAGGGCCGGATTCACGTCAATGTGACGGTCGCCCGAGCGCCGGCCGATCCGGAGAGGGATGCGCTGGAGAAGCAGCTGTCGCGGCTGTTCGGCAAGCGCGTCGTCCCGCACATCTCCCTCAACCCGGCGATTCTGGGTGGCGTGATCGTAAGGGTGGGAGATACGGTCATGGACGGATCGGTGCGCCGCCGACTCGCTTCGCTCAAGCAGAGGATGCTGGCAACTGTAACTCGGTGAAGGCGCGACCTCAGCAGAACGGCAGGTCTGGGCGTATTAATTGAGTGGTCGCCGTCTGGCGCGGCCCTTTCGTTTTCAACCAGTCCCGTCTTCGTACATATGCCGGTCAATCCAAAGCCGCCGATGAGACTACTCACGGCCATCACGCTGTTATTCGTTGCTGTTCCCGCATTGGGCGCCCAGGTTCTCAAGCCCGGATTGCAGCCCGGGCTCACGCGAGCCCCGGACAGCGTGCGAAAGATCTCGCTGGGCGAGGCCATAGCGATGGCCCAACAGAACTCTCCCAATGCGATCCAGGCGGAGGGAACCGAGAGAACGAGCAAGGCGGCGCGGGTATCTGCGGTCGGGGCGATTTTGCCTAGTGCCACGCTCAGCGCGGGACACGTTGTCCAACTGGGCGGGGGGCTGACGCGACTGAATCAGAATGGGGAACAGGTCACCGTCGCCCAGAAACCGACCAATAACACCGGTCTCTCGTTCAACATGACGCTCTTCGACGGAGGGCAGCGGCTCTACGATCTTCGCACGTCGAACTTTCAAATCGCGGCCGCGGAGGCGAATCGCGTAGCGGTCAAGTACAACGTGGCTCTCGGTGTGAAGCAGCAGTTCTACGCGGTTCTGGCCGCCCTCGAGAGCCAGGATGCGGCGGTATTGCAGATGGCGCAGGCGGCCGAGCAGTTCAAGTCTTCGGTCGCCAGGGTGCGGGCGGGAGCAGCGACCAGGTCGGATTCTTTGCGTGGCGTGATCCAGGTCGGTAACGCGCAGCTCGCTATGATCACGGCGGCGAGCAACAAGGAAGCGGCAGACGCGGCGCTCACCAGACTTGTCGGATCGCCGGTGCCGGTGACGGCGGATCCCGCTTCCGTGCAAGAGAACATGTCGGCGCTCCCGGATAGCGCGCAGCTGGCGGTGCTCGCTTTGACTGGACCGGCGGTGCAGCAGGCGCAAGCCGGTCTGGACGTGGCGGAGGAATCCCGGAAAGCATCCAAGGCTACCTATCTCCCATCGTTGACCGCGAGCTACTCGCGCAGCGGCAGCGGAACCGACCCGCG
>JAYWBE010000285.1:0-4876 GCA_043781715.1 Gemmatimonadaceae bacterium | reverse complement strand
TCCTTCGCTGCTCGGAGTAGCTCCGCGCGTGATGCTGGGAGCGAATGGAATCGTCTGGGCCGATGCGCGCGGGATGAGCGCCGAGTCTTTGGCAAGAGATCTTCTCGACGTTTTTCACGAGAAGGGAGTGAAGAAGGTGAGGGCCGCCATCTCCATCGCTCCAGTCTCTGCCGAGGTCGCGGCTCGTCATGGAAATGGCGGCCTCGTCGCAATCGCGCCGGGGTCGGAGCGCGAGTATCTCGCTCCGTATTCCGTCGGCGTGCTCGAGCCGTCGCTCGCTCTGTCGACGATGCTCGATGGGATTGGGGTGGAGAGCTGCGGAGATATGGCGGGACTGGATCTCGAGTCGGTCGAGGTTCGTTTCGGGGCCGAGGGGACGCGCCTCTGGAGATTATCGAGGGCCGACGACTCGCGCCGCATTTTCGCCAGCATGCCGCGGACGCTGCCGGCCGCTTCTCTCGATTGGGTGGATTACACGCTCAAGGATCCGGAGCGTCTCGTCTTCATCATCAACGCGCTCGTCGGAAACATCACGACGGAGCTGCAGTCGCGCGGCCAGTGCGCGCGCGAGATGACGATGATCTTCTCGCTCGCCAACCGCGAGAGCTTCGAGCATCTGGTGCGTCCGGCTCGATCGACGTCCAGCCACAAGGCGTGGATGCGATTGATACGCACGCATCTGGAAAGGATCACTCTTCCCGATGGCGTCGTCGGAATAACGATTCGAGTAGAGTCGGTCACCGGAGAAATCGAGCGGCAGGGAGACATCTTTGACCGCGGCTTTGCCACGGCGCGCGCGGCGGAAGAAACGATCGCACAGCTGCTGGATGATCAGGGCGCGGTGGTGGTGACTCCGCGCAACACGCAGCACCCTCTGATCGATCGCCGCACGGAGTGGATCAGCCAGGAGCCGTCGCAGGCTTCGGCGAGAATCCAGCTGAGGGAGCGGATGGTGAAAGCGACCGCCGCTCCCCGTCTCACGCTGCAGCTTCTTCCCGAGCCCCGGCGAGTCGCTGTGAAAACCAGGCGTCGCCGCGATCACGAGCTGCCGGTGGAGTTTCGCGACAAGCAGTGGATGCAGATCATCTCCGCTGCCGGACCCGATCGCGTCTCAGGGGGACGCTGGAGCGAGCCGTACGCCCGCGAGTATTTCCGCTGCGTCACCGATGATGGGATGATGGTGTGGCTGTACCGGGACGCTCGTGAAGATGCGTGGTATCTGCATGGGTGGTGGGATTGATTACCCACTCGAGGCTCGAAACTCGAAACTGCGACTGAATGGAATGCGAGGTATCAGTGGCGTAGTTGCCAGGTATTTAGTTCAGGACGCCCGGACGTCACTCAACAGTTGCAGTTTCTAGAGTCCCGGGAATCCTGTGATCCGTGCGGCCTTCACGATGCCCCTGACCCGGTTCAAGACAGTGTCGGCGCCCTTGGCATCTCCTCTCGCCTTCATTGCTTCCGACAGGACCGCGCCGGTGAACGCATAGGTGTAGGGAATGCCTATTGAGGCGCGATCGATCCAATCTCCCTCCTTCACCAGGGCTTCCGGCGCGTGATAGACGTCGTTCCAGAGGGCCTTCGTGCGCTCAAAATCCACATTGAGACCGAGGATGCGGGGCGTCTCGGCCGTTTCCGTGATGGGATGGTCAATCAGCTTCTGCACGAAACCCTGTGAGAGCAGATACGGCTCGAGGCCGAGTCCCTGCCCGCCCCCAGTGGATACGTAGATCGGCCGCTCGGGGAACGCATCCTTGATCAGGCGCAGCAGCACCAGCTGATCGCGCACGAGATAGCCGGGCTGAATGTTCAGCGTGATGTTGCCCTGCCTGAAAATCTGCGGCTGGTTGATCTGTATGTATTCGGGAATCGCGTCCGCTTCGGCGAACGTCATCCTGAGCGGCGGCCCACTCGGCTTCTTCCACTGCTTGTCGCGATAAATCACCGGCCCCTTGGCCGCGTCGTACGTCTCGATCGGCCGGCGGATCATCTGCCGCACAAACCAGTCGGTGTCCAGATAGGTGGTGACGGCGACCGTCACGTCCCGGCGCACGCCGTCGACTTCCTGCGCGTACCAGAGCGGGAATGTGTCGTTGTCTCCGTTGGTGATGACGATCGCGTAAGGCTCCAGCGAGTTGAGATAATCGCGCGCCCACTGGTCGGTGAACTCATGCCCGGCGCGCGACGCGGACCGCCAGTTCGCAAAGAGCGGAATTAGCGCGAGGAGGAGAATTGGCGCCGCCAGCGTGAATCCGCGTCGCGTCGGCCACGGCGCGACTGTGACCTGCTTTTTTCCACCGGCCTTCTCCGCCGTTCGCGCTGCTCCGCCGACCAAATACGCGAGCTGCTCCCACGCGTAGCCGAGCCCGATCGCCGCCCACACACCCCAGGCTGAAAAACTCCAGATGTAGAAGTAGTCTCGATCACGCACTTCGCGCGCGACATCGCGCACCTCCGGATCCTGCGACCATCCGTACTTGAAGTTGAGATAGTAGATGAGCGCGAGCGTCATCGTGAACATGAGCGGACCGAGGTACCAGAAGGTTCTTCGATCCCGCTCCCAGTGCACGTAACCGCCAAGCAGGCCAAGGCCGAGGAACAGGAACGCGAGCATGAACTGAAGTCCCTGCATCGTCCCGTGCGAGTCGCGCAGCCACTGCCACTTGAAGTAGAGCCACCACATTCCGACTTGCGCCGAGTAGGGCGCACCGCGCTCCAGCTTCTGCCCGTACTGCTCGCGGTTGATGTTGGCCATCAACCGCTCCTTTGTGAGCTTGCTGAAGGTGCAGCTCGCCTCGAGCTTCCTGTCGCACCCCGTGGGCGCGCCCTCGTTGATGCCGGGGAAGTACGCGGCGCGCACCGGCTCGTAGATGAAGGGCGTGAGACCGATGATGAGAGCGCCGAGCGCGGCGAGGACGAGCTTCCAGCGAAGAAGAGTGCGCCAGCGAACCATGAGCATGGCCACGCCGGCGGCAGGGAGCGGAAGGAAGCCAGCCGGGTGGTTCGAATAGCCAAGCCCGAGCAGAAACGCGACCAGGATGAGGATACGATCCGCCCGCGGACCATCCGGATCCTCGATCCACTGAATCATCAGCCACGACACGATCGTGAAGAACAGGAGCGAAACCGTGTACACTTTCTCGTTGACCACCGACTGGTTCCACACCGTGAACGCGGTCGCACCGATCAGCGTCGCAAGGCCGGCGACGACGAGTCGCTGCCAACGTTCGGCGATCCAGCGCGCGACGATCCTCTCCGTAATCAGGAACCAGAAGCCAGCCGAACAGGCGCTGGCGAGCGCGGCCATGATGTTGATCCTGGCGCCGTACGAGGCCGGGATCGGCAGAGATGCGAAGGCGTGGCCGAGCATCATGAAGAAGGGATTGCCCGGCGGGTGCGGGATGCCGAGCACTTTGACTGCGGCTATGTACTCGCCGGTGTCCCACATCGCGACCGAAGGCGCGAGCGTCAGGAGGTAGAGGACGAATACGAGCGCCGCCGCAATCGCGGCGGGGATATAAGAAGGCTTATAGCCGTTCTCGTCGAAACGGCGGGCTGGGACTGTCGTGGCCATTATTTGAGTGGAATTTCTGTGTTCGCTGGTGGCTGAATCTTAGTCACTGGAAGTGGGTTCCGTGTTCCCGGGTCTTCTCCCTCTTGTGTTCGGGTTTTGTTCGGGTATACTCCGAGCCATGGGATTCGTCGAGCTCAGAGCCCATACCGCCTTTTCATTCGGCGACGGCAGCGCCTCTCCGGAAGCACTCGCTGCCCGCGCAGCATCACTCGGCTACAGTGCCATCGGGATCACCGACACCGCCGACCTGGGCGGAATCGTCCGCTTCGGACTGGAGGCACGCCGGCAGAATCTGAAACCCATCGTCGGCGCCGAGCTCAACATCGATGGATGTCCCGCCGCCTTTCTGGCGCGGAGCAAGGAGGGATTCAACAATCTCGCTTCTCTCGTCACGAGATCGCGCGTGGGTGAGCTCTCGACGTGGAAGAAGGGGGACGGAAAAAAGACGCGCGGACGCCCGCGCATCTCCTGGCAACAGGTAGCGGAGCGGAGTGAAGGACTGCAGGTGTTGACCGGTCCGGCGTCCGGGCCGGTCGCATCCAGTCTTCGCGCCAACGATTACAAGGGTGCGGAGCGCACACTCTGCCAGTGGTGCGACGTCTTCGGCGACAGGCTCGCGGTGGAAGTGCAGCTGCACCACACGAGCGGCAGCGAGGCGGCACTTGCTTCCGCGCTGATCGAGCTGGCCGAGCGGCACCGGGTGCCGTGGGTGATCTGTCACGAGCCCCGCTACATCGACAACGACAGCCGGCTCGTGCACGACGTGCTCACCGCATTGCGATACGACACGACGATCGACGATGCGCTCGCGCGCGGGCTGCTGCATCCGAATGGCGAGTGGCGCCTCGCTTCTCCGGAGGAGATGGCCGCGCGCTGGAGGGGGCGCGAAGCGGGGCTGGAGGAGAGCGAGCGAATCGCAGCCGAATGCGACTTCAGCCTCGCCTGGGTGAGGCCGCCGCTGCCGAAGTTTCCGGTTCCCGGTGGCTACAACGACGACTCCTTTCTGCGCGAGAAAGTTTTCGAGGGCGCGCGCGAGAGGTGGGGAGAGATCGATGACAAGCAGGCCTCGCAGCTAGAGCACGAGCTGAGAGTCATCGGGAATCTGGGCTTCGCCGGATTTTTTCTGGTGATGTGGGATGCGGTGAACTTCGCCAGGCGGAGGGGAATCCTCTGCCAGGGGCGCGGCAGCGCGGCAAACTCCGCGGTGGCGTACTGTCTCGCGATCACCGCTGTCGATCCGGTGCGGCACGGACTTCTGTTCGAGCGATTTCTCTCCGAGATCCGCGTCGATGGGCAGACCGA
>JAYWBE010000284.1:0-4903 GCA_043781715.1 Gemmatimonadaceae bacterium | reverse complement strand
CCATTCAGGTCTCTACTACAAACCGGGCTCCATAAAGGCGCGGACCTGTCGCGCGGGGCTCGAAGCCATGTACCGTTTTTGCGCGGAAGAGGGTGTACCCTACCGACGATGTGGGAAGTTGGTCGTGGCGGTACGCGAGGATGAAATGCCTCGCCTCGCAACTCTGGAAGCTCGAGGCCGTGCGAACGGAGTGACTCTCCGACGCCTCGGACCAGAAGAGATCAGGGAGCATGAGCCGGAGGTAGTCGGAATCGCCGGACTCTGGGTCGAAGAGACCGGCGTAGTGAACTACTCGCTGGTGACCGAGGCGATGGGGAAGCGACTCGCGAGGCTTGGCGGGGAAGTGCGAACCGGTCATCGAGTCCTCGCTATTCGCCATGAGGGCGAGACGCTCTTTCTCGAGACGAGTCAAGGCGAGCTGCGGACATCGCGAACGGTAAACTGTGCCGGCTTGCAGAGCGACCGGGTGGCGCGACTCGCCGGGATCGAGCCTGGGGTGCGCATTGTTCCGTTCCGTGGCGAGTACTACATCGTCCGGCCAGAGCGAGCTGGTTTAGTTCGTGGCCTCATCTACCCCGTTCCTGATCCTGCTCTGCCTTTTCTTGGAGTCCACTTCACGCGTGGCATCGACGACGTGGTGGAGGCCGGACCAAATGCCGTGCTAGCGCTGAAACGTGAAGGCTATACGTGGGGAGACGTCTCAGTCAGAGACGTAATGGATTGGGCTAGCTTCCCGGGATTCTGGCGGATGGCGCGCTCGCAATGGCGGAGCGGCGCCGTAGAGATAGCACGGTCCCTCAGCCGCGCACGCTTCCTTGAATCGCTAAGGATACTTCTCCCCGCCCTCAATGACCGCGACATCGAGCGTGGAGGCAGTGGAGTTCGTGCCCAGGCAGTGAGTCTTGATGGCAGGCTGGTCGACGATTTCCATATCCAAACATCGCCAGGGATGGTCCACGTGCTGAACGCACCATCCCCTGCAGCAACAGCTTCACTGGCCATCGGGCGGGAGGTGGCCGATCGGCTATTGCGCTAGATGCATCGCGTAGTCCGACAACCAACGCAATTGTTTTCTCCTCAGTTAGACGTCATCGTGATGCCATCGCGAAGCGCCGTCGGAGCGGCCAAAGGACGCCCTTCACAATACTCTTGGCACTCACGAATTCCAGAGCGTGAGACGTGGCAGCAACGGTCAACCGTGGTAGACTCATTGGGTAGCCGAGCGCGGCGAGCTGATTCTTGTGATAGTTCCAGAACTCCTGGTCGCGTCGATTGTAGATCTGCTTCCCCAGAAAGTAGTAGTAGCGTTTTAAGAGCTCGTTAATCCGGGTTTTTCGTTCCTCCGCGCTGAGATATTTCGGGCCGTATTTCACCACCTCCAGCAGGAAACAGGAAAGATACGTTTGCATTGTTTCCGAGAATGAGGTCATTGAATCCTCCCGAACACGCTGGAAGGTGAGAACTTGGTGAACAAACCCGAAATCGTGATGCTCGAGCACCTCCAGGCATGCTTCGGAATCGCAGTGGAAGTTGGATTCGTTGAAGAACGCGTGGCGGCTTCGCACGATATCGGCTCGGAAAAGCAGCGAGGTGGGGGTCCCAAATACGTACGGTCCACCCAGCAGGCGTCTGCGGCACATGTCGCGGCCAGAGACGCTCGTGCCGGGGTATGGTAGACCTTGGCAGTGAACCGTCGCCCCCATGAGTCCGTAAGCTCCGACGATTGCGACGGTGGGATGTTCTTCCGCCAATCCAACCATCTTCTCGAGGCACTCCGGAAAGAGCCAGTCATCCGCCCCGACCACTTTACAGTATTTGCTTTCGGGTGAGATCTGACGGAACGCGTTGTTGTAGCTCGGTTCAACGCGCACGAATGTCTCACTGTTCCAGATTCGAATGCGCGGATCCCTGGCTGCGTACTCGTGGGCGATCTCGTGGGTCTGGTCGGTGCTGCAGTTGTTGACGATTGTGTAGTCCCAGTGTGGATAGGTCTGGGCCAGCACGCTCTCGATGCACTCACGCAGGTAAGATTCCCCGTTGTGAACGGGGGTTACGACGCTGACGAGGGGACTCTGAATCATAGGCTCCATAATCGAGTGGGGATTACAGCTGCGTTCGGCAGAACATAGGCGGTGGCCGTCTGGCTCTGCCAGAAGCGCGCCGGTGACGCCGCCGTGCCTTAGTGCACACTGGCCCTTGGCGAACAAACCAGTCCGCAACGGGGCAGAGTATTGGGTGTTGTCCGGAATCCCGAACTGTCGAATGCACGCAACAGTTTCCTACCGCGGCGCACCGTATACCGCGCCGACGCGGCGTTACGCTCGATTATTGGCGGGCGCATGAGTTGCCCAATGGTACGCGCGGCGACAGTCAGCAATGGCTGATTCGGGCGCAGTTCGGGCTCCATCATGCGAATCGTGTAAAAAGGAGATAATCATGAACTCGGTGTTTTTCGATTCTGCGTTCAGCGATGACGTGCGGCGCGAGCTGCTCTACAGTGGGCAGCTGTTCGTCTATACTGCGTCGCCTGGAGCTCGCAAGCTCGTGGCCTTCGCGCAGGAGATGGTCGAGGACGCATTCTGCGGTCGCGATCCCGAGCTCGCGCAGCATGATATGCCGGTCGAGGAGTATGCGGCGCTGCTGACCGACCTCAAGCCGAGATTCATCCACCATCCAAGCTCCAAGCAGTGCATTCAGCAGATCCTGGTCGAACTAGGCTGCGACGCCGACAAAACGTATTTCGACGTGCCCCGCATGCGGACATCTACGAGTGAGAATTACTTGACCTCGGGAATTGCGTACGCCTTTCACCCGCACCGCGACACCTGGTATTCGGCGCCGATGTGCCAAATCAACTGGTGGCTTCCGATCTATCCCGTCTTGCCGTCTAATGCAATGGCCTTTCACCCAGGATACTGGAACCGGCCGGTGAAGAATGGGTCCCGTATCTATAACTACGAAGAGTGGAACCGAACCAGCCGCCTGGAAGCCGGGAAGCACGTGAAAACCGATACGCGCGTTCAGCCTAAACCGGAGGAGCCCATGGAACTTGATCCACAGCTCCGACTCCTGCCGGCGCCCGGCGGTATCATCCTGTTCTCGGGTGCGCAAATGCATTCGAGTGTGCCGAACGATTCTGGCCGCACGCGATTCAGCATCGACTTTCGAACGGTCCATCTCGGGGACGTGGAAGCGCGCGGGGGTGCGCCCAACATTGATTCGGAGTGCACCGGAACAACCATGCGTGACTATCTCCGTGTATCGGATCTTGCCCATATCCCGGAAGAGCTCTGTCTCATCTACGAACCCGGCACACCGCTTGTCGGTGCGGCAGAGGCGGCGGAAGCGCTCGTCGGCGCGGCGTAGAGATGCGTGTACTGATCACTGGTCATAACGGATATATCGGCTCCGTTCTGGCGCCCCTGGTACGGGCCGCCGGGCATGACGTCGTCGGCCTGGACACCTTTCTGTTCGAAGGGGGAACTTTCGGCCAGGACGGAGCACAGATCGATTCATTGCGAATGGATCTGCGTGACGTGCAGGTCGCCGATCTGCGTGGGTTCGACGCGGTGATGCACTTGGCTGCGTTGTCGAACGACCCGCTCGGCGACGTGAATCCGCAGATCACCTACGATATCAATCACATTGGCTCGGTACGCCTCGCACGCCTCGCGAAAGAAGCGGGCGTCGCACGTCTCATCTTTGCGTCATCGTGCAGCCTGTATGGAGTTGCCGGCGATGAGATGCTGACAGAAGAGGCGGCGTTCAACCCGATCACGCCTTACGGGGTGTCCAAGGTCCTCTTTGAGCGGGACGTGGCCAAGCTCGCAGACGATGATTTTAGCCCAACCTTCCTGCGCAATTCCACCGCGTACGGCGTTTCTCCCAGACTGCGCGCGGACGTTGTCGTGAACAATCTCGTCGCGATCGCATGCACGACCGGCGAAGTCGTCATCCAGAGCGACGGCACGCCGTGGCGTCCGCTGGTACACATCGAGGACATCACCCGTGCGTTTCTCGCGGTGCTCCATGCTCCACGGGAACTAGTGCATAACGAGGCATTCAACGTCGGCCGCACAGATGAGAATTATCGCGTGCGCGACCTTGGTGCGCTGGTCGAACAGGTCGTGCCAGGCAGCAGCGTCCGTTATGCCGAAGGCGGCGGACCAGACCCGCGCTGCTACCGAGTGGACTGCGGCAAGCTTATGCGCACCTTGCCGGAATACCAGCCCCAGTGGACCGTCCGTCGCGGGATGGAACAGCTGCGTGATGCCTTCAATGCGAATGGCCTGACTCGAGAAGAGCTTCTCGGCGATCGCTACTTCAGGATCAAGCGGATCCGCGCGCTCCAGGCGGAAGGACTGCTTGATGCGTCGTTACGCTGGATTGCCGTGGAGAGCCCCGTGCTTATGGAGAGCGGCGCATGAAAGTCGTGATCTTCTGTGGAGGTCTGGGGATGCGGCTCCGAGAGGCCGGAGACGATATTCCGAAGCCGATGGTGCCCATCGGCAACCGCCCGATCCTCTGGCACCTGATGAAGTACTACGCGCACTATGGACACACGGACTTCATACTCTGCCTTGGCTACCGCGCGGACGCGATCAAGAGGTTTTTTCTGAACTATGAAGAAACCAGCTCCAACGATTTCGTGCTCTCGAACGGGGGACGCGAGATCGAGCTGATGAACCGCGACATCTCGGATTGGCGCATCACGTTCGCCGATACAGGAGTAAATGCCAACATCGGTCAGCGGCTCTTCGCAGTACGCAATTACCTGCGGGGCGAAGAAGCATTTCTCGCAAACTATGCCGATGGCCTGACTGATATGCACCTTCCGTCGGTAATCGAGCGGTTCGAGTCCGCCGGGAAAATTGCCAACTTCGTTAGCGTTCGCCCAAACCTG
>JAYWBE010000283.1:0-1500 GCA_043781715.1 Gemmatimonadaceae bacterium | reverse complement strand
GGGGCGCCGGGTTCGCCTTGCCTGCAGAGATCTGCAGCTTGACGAAACCAACTACCTTTTTTGCCATGATACTCCTCAGTGTTCTAGTCGCGTGGCCCCGGTGTTCTGCCCGCCTTGCGGGCACCCGGTCTCGCGTCCGACTCCCACGGTGTGATTAGAGTCGTAGTGGTATCCGACTGTGCGCTCCTCGCCTCATCGGCCGCCCCGCGCAAGGGCCATCACCTGCGGCGGGAGTAACGCCGCTGTGACTTCAGATCTTCACATCATTTAGCGCGGGGACCTTGGACCCGCGTCGTTCTGTTTTTTTTGCGTCGGCGGCTCAATTCGGTGAGCCGTTCCAGTGCAGCCTTTAAAATTAAACGGTGCGCGGCCGATTTAGTACCCCTTCAACTGCAAATAATCCAGTTCGACGCTAGTGGGCCGTCCGAATAGCGAAACGGAAACCCTGACCTTGCCCTTGTCGGGCAGAACTTCCTCGACGGTGCCGTTAAAGTCTGTAAACGGCCCTTCCGTGATCGCCACCGCCTGGCCAACGAGAAACGGGATCTCCTCCTTCACCTCTACCGGCACCGAGTCGTCCGAAACTCCAAGGAGGCGGTTGACCTCTTCGGGGCGGAGGGGCTGCGGGAGCCGCTCGTGGCCGACGAACTTGATCACGCCCTGGATCCCGTTGACGGCGTGCGCCGTCTCCTGGTCCATCACCATCTCGACCAGAACGTAGCCGGGGTAGATCTTCCGCTCGACGTTTACCTTCTTGCCGTTCTTGATCTCGACCGCTTCCTGGGTCGGAACGAGCGCCTGCCGGATCGCCCTCCCCTCTGCCGGGCGCGGATCGGAGTCGATCCGGCGCTGAATCAGCGAGCGGACCTTGTTCTCATGACCGGATGTCGTCTGGATCGCGTACCAGCGGTGCTCGGCGGGGGCCACGATCATCGTCTCGAAAACAGAGATGGGATTCCTTGAACAAGAATGAGTTGCAGCACGAGATCGATGGCCCCGATCACGGCGCCGATGAACAGCACGAAGATGATGATCTTGATCGTCGTGTCCTTGAGCTGCGCGCGGTCGGGCCAGGTGACCTTTCGCATCTCGTCCTGCACCTCGTGATAGAACTGCATCATGCGGCCAGGAAAATTTTTGCGCTCGACTACTTCAACCGCCATTAATTCATACCCCCGCGACCAACGATTTCATGCGGCATTACTATAACCCGCGCAGAACGATTTCACGCGGCATTACTTCGTTTCCTTGTGGAGCTTGTGCGCGTTGCAGCGCGGGCAGTACTTCTTCCACTCCACCCGTTCCGGGTGTAACCGCTTGTTCTTGTCGGTGAAGTAGTTGCGATTCTTACAGACCTCGCAGGCCAGGATGATCTTTTCGCGTGGCATTGGTCTGTCCTTCTACTTGAGGATCTTGGTTACTACGCCCGCGCCGACGGTGCGGCCGCCCTCTCTGATGGCGAAGCGAAGGCCTTCGTCCATCGCGATCGGTGTGATGAGC
>JAYWBE010000282.1:0-4909 GCA_043781715.1 Gemmatimonadaceae bacterium | reverse complement strand
TTTCGGCAGCCTCCTTGAACCGATCGACGGGTACTACCTCTCCATTGTCGTTGAACGGTGCCACAGCCGCGATCTCGCCGGTGCCGACGTTGATGAAGCGGTTGGTGTGCAGCGTCCGGTCATCGTTGCCGACGTTCAGCGTGCTGTTGGTCGAGATCACCTGCACGAACGGGTCGAGCGTACAGCCATCGTTCGTCAGGTCAAAGCGGCGCGCGAAAGGGAAGCCCTTGCCGCTCCGGATGTCGGTCAGCCAGACGACGGCTCCGCCCACGCGTGTCCCGGAGAGAGTGACGCTCTTCTCCATGACCGAGTAGCCGCAGACCTTTTGATCCGCCGACGGGCGGACCACCGCGGCTACTGGCGCCATTCCTTCGAAGTCGACGGTCCCTGCGATCGTGCCGCCGCCGGCAACGGGAACGATCTTGTACGGTTGCACGGCTGGGGCGATAACCGACGGCCGCGGAGCAACGCCGTCCCCAGGAGAGCGAGGGCCGTTTCTGCTATGGGCCGAGGCGGTCTCGTCGTGCGAGCACGCGAGGGCGACCAGGGAAATAATTGAAAAGCCGAAAAGCCGGCGGAGCATTGAAGTCGAGCCGAGGTGGAAGTTCGCCTGGTGAAAGGGCAAGCGACCGAAGTGGAAGTTCGCTCGGTGAAAGGGCAAGCGATGTGCCGCGCTACTTCGCCTCGTACACGCGCTTTCCTCCGATCCAGGTGGAAATTACTCGAGTCCCCAGGATTTCGGTGTCGGGTACGTGCATGATGTCGCGGTCCAGAATGACGAAATCTGCGTATTTGCCGGGGGTGAGCGAGCCCAGGATCGATTCCTGGAACCCGGCGAAGGCGGGCCAGATCGTCATGGACTGAAGAGCTTCTTCGCGCGTCATCTTCTGCTCGGGATACCAACCCCCCGCCGGCAGGTTGGAAGGATCCTGTCGAGTCACGGCTGCGTGAAAGGTGAGAAGGGGGTTCACTTCTTCGACGGGAAAGTCGGTCCCGTTCGGAATCACCACGCCGGTGTTGAGGAGCGATCTCCACGCATAGGCTCCGCGAATTCGCTCCGGCCCCACGCGATCTTCCGCCCAGCGCATGTCGCTCGTCTGGTGCGTCGCCTGCATCGAGGGGATCACGCCGAGCCTGGCGAAGCGAGGGATGTCCTCCGGGCTCAGCACCTGCGCGTGCTCGATCCGAAAGCGGTGATCGGCTTTCGGAACTTTCTTCAGCGCCGAATCGAACGCATCGAGCACGATGCGATTGCCGCGATCTCCGATGGCGTGCACGTTCACCTGGAAACCGCGCCGGAGCGCGGTCTCAGCCCAGGCCTCGATGTGCTCGGGCTTGGAGAGGAGAAGTCCGGAGTTGAAAGGCTCGTCGCTGTAGGGCGCGAGCAGAGCTGCACCGCGCGAGCCGAGGGCACCGTCGGCGTAGAGCTTGATCGCGCGAATCCAGAGGTGTCCGTCGTAGAGCGCGCTCTGGGGCCGGCGCTTGATATACGGGTTTCGAAGCATCACCGCCGACCCGGGCTCGCCCGGATCGCTCAGCATCACGTAGTTGCGCAGGTTGTAGTTCCCCGCCTTCGCCAGCTCCTCGAAGATGCCGATCGTCTCAGCATCTTCTCCGGCATCGTGAATACCCGTCAGCCCCAGGCGGTTGGCATAGGAGATCGCGGCGAGAATAGCGTTTCGATTGGCGGCGCGGGTCGCGGCGGGAATCGCGCCGTCGATCAGGCTTTTCGCATTGTCGACGAAGACGCCTGACGGCCCGCCGGAAGCAAGCCTCACTATCCGTCCGCCCGAGGGATCGGCGGTCGCCGCGGTGACGTGCGCCAGCTCCATAGCTTTCGCGTTCGCGAGCACAGCGTGACCGTCGATGCGGGTGAGCACCACCGGATTGTTCGGGAATGCGCGCGTAAGCTCCTCGTGCGTCGGAAATTCCCTGGTGGGCCAAAGGTTCTGGTCCCAACCCCTGCCCTGGATCCATGCGCCCGGCTTCACATCCTTTGCCCACGCTTTGACGCGACTGATCACTTCGTCGTACGACGTCGATCCGACGAGATTTGCGCGCTGCAGGGTATTCCCGAGCCCGAGCAAGTGGGCGTGGGCGTCCACGATTCCCGGAACGACAGTGGCGCCGTGCAGGTCGATGACCAGCGTGGAGGGGCCGGCGAGCACCTTCGCCTCGGCGTCGGACCCGACGAAGAGCACGCGCCCGCCGCGAACCGCGAGAGCGGAGGCGTGCGGACGCGCGTTGTCGACTGTGTAGATTCTTCCGTTAGTGAGAACGAGATCTGCGGATCCCTGCGCTTCGAGCACCGCTGGTGCGAGCGCGACAACCGCAAAGTAGGTTGAGAGATGTCTCATGAGGCCGGAGTTTGCGGCGTCGACCGCTCCGACACAAGGAGCTTCGCACGCTCGGACGGGTTTGTTGTGCACCTGAATCGTCGGGCTCTTCGCCAGATTGGGTTCGCGCTCCTCACCGCCTGCGCGCATCTTCCTTCGCAGCCGCGGGTGCCGCCGGCGTACTGGGGTTTCACCGGACCGTGGGACCGCCATAGCGATGCATCTGTCGAGGCGCACGGCTCGAGCCTCGAGCGAGTCATCACCGGCTGGATCGCGCTCGACACTACCAGCTTTCGCCCCGTCCAGCTTTATCCGGACGGCATCGGGAAGCAGCCGGTCGTTGCGCCGCGCGCGATGGCGCTGATCACAACCTACTTCGGCAGTCGCTTTCATCCCGAGATAATCCGTGGACTCGGCGACAACGCGCAGGTGTCGGCGCTGACCGCGGGAGCGATCGCGTCTCTCATCGACTCGGGCGGATATCACGGAGTCGTGATCGACTTCGAGGGAATGACGCCCCGCGATCTGGACCAGCTGCTGACCGTCACAAAAGCGGTGGCCGACTCCGTGCGCGCGCACGGCGTCTCCACTGTCGTCATCGCGGTTCCGGCGGGCGACACCGCCGCCTATCCCGCCGCGCTTCTCTTGCAGTCCGCAGATCTCATCATGCCGATACTGTACGACCAGCACTGGGCCACCTCTCCGCCTGGTCCCATCGCGGCTCTGGACTGGGTCAACCGCAACCTCGGCACTCGCGTGGCGGAAGTCGGAGCGGCCAGGATCGTCGCGGCATTTCCTCTCTACGGCTATCGATGGCGCAGGAGCGCGGCGACGGAGGTCATCAGCTACGACGATGCGCGACGCCTTACGACGATGACCAACACGCCGCTCACTCGAGACCATGCATCGGCCACGCTCCACGCGCTCTCGCCCGAAGGCTGGGAGATATGGGTGAGCGACCACGTGCTCCTCGAGACTCTGGTCCGCGAAGCGAGAGAGCTTGGCGTAACTACTTTTGCGCTGTGGCGGCTCGGACTCGAGGACCCAGCAGTGTGGGATGTCATCGGCCGCTAGACGATCAGAAGATCTTTCTGATAGTCGGATGGCGTGATGAGAAGGCCGTCCGCGCCGATGAAGCCGTTGACCTCGCTGCGCATTCCGACGTCTTCGGCGAGATAAATCCCCGGTTCGATCGAGAAGCCTACGCCCGGAATGAGAGTGCGCTCCTCGCGAGTTTCCAGGTTGTCGATGTGCGGCCCGGAGCCGTGCAGGTCACGCGGGTCGATCGAGTGGCCGGTACGGTGGATAAAGAATTCGCCGTAGCCCCGCTTGGTGATCACTTCGCGGGCGGCGTCATCGACCTCGCCACCGCGCACCGGCTCGTGTGCGCCGATTCTTTGCTGGAGCAGCGAGATCGCCGCGTCGCGCGCGTCCCGCACCGCCAGCCAAATGGCCTTGTCGCGCTCGCTCGGCGGGCCGAGTGAGCCCATCCAGGTCTGATCGGCGAACACCCCAGCTTTTTCGCGCGCCCACAGGTCTACCAGGAGGATGTCGCCGCGATTGATCGTGGCCGATTTCTCGGCCGTCGGCTCGTAGTGAGGATTCGCGGCGTTTGGACCGATCGCGACGATGGGACCGTGGTCGGTCTCCAGTCCTCCGACCGCGAATTTTCCCTTGATCCAGCTCTGGAGGGCGTATTCGGTAAGCGGAGACGCGCTGTTTGCGCGGCCTCCCGCCAGGCGAATCGCTTCCTGCCCGATCATCGCCACGGCGCGCGCCGCCCGCTCGTGCGAGGCGCGCTGTTCGCTGCTCCACACCGCGTAGAAGCTGGAGACGAGATCGGCGGATGAAACGACCGTCGCGCCGGCGTTCCGAACCATCTCGAGCACTCCCGCCGGAACGCGGTCGAGGTATGGGACGGCGTCACCGGGCGAGTACTCCATTGCCACCCGCTTTCCCTTGACCAGCTCGGCGAGCAGCGATTCCAGCAGACGCCAGCTGCTGTACTTCTCCTTACGCCATTTTGCCGGCCATCCGGCCCACGGACCCTGCTCGATCGCGTGCGTGATCGCGACCGGTGCTCCCAGGCGCGGGATGTACACGAAGAATCTGCGCGTGGTCATCCCGGGCAGCTCGAGCATGCCCACGGCCACGGGATTCAGGCCATGGAAATCGTAAAGGAGCCAGCCGTCGAGCCCGGCTCGATCGAGCGCGGACTGGAGCGCGGGCAGAATTTCAGGCTGCAGCACCCGGAGCGTCTATTGAGTGTTTTTTACCGCGCGCCATTCCGCGCGCCACTCGCAGATGTCTTCGCCCTTTTCGCGGCAGTGCACGTGATCGATCATCCCACCGCCGTTTACGAGCAGCCTCAGCATTTCCCGCAGCGCCGACTCGTAGTAGAGACATCCGATCCCCTTCGGTGCCGTGCCGAATGTGACCGATTCCTTGATGCCGACGACAATCGACGAGCCAACTCGCCGCACCGAAGCCCCGAGGTACTTGTTTCCGGCCTTCTTCACCTGGCGGAACGCGAGCGGGCGCGCGAGAAATCCGGGCAGCAGGTGGATGATCTG
>JAYWBE010000281.1:0-4910 GCA_043781715.1 Gemmatimonadaceae bacterium | reverse complement strand
CGCTCCGCAAGCAGTTCCCTGTAGGTCGCAATCTCCGCGGCGCTCTGGGGATGATAGGCGCGATACACTATTCGCTTTCCATCCGGAGACCACCACGGGCCCCCGTCGTACCCCAGCTGATGCGTCAGCTGCCTCAGGCCGGATCCGTCGACGTTCATCACGTAAATGTCGAGGTCGCCACCCTTTAGCGATGTGAAGACGAGCTTTCTTCCGTCGGGCGACAGCACTCCCTCAGCGGTGTAGACGCCGAATCTGGTCAGACGACGCAGGTGAGAGCCGTCCGCCCGCGCCGTGTAGATGTCGAATGGATCGAGCCGCCAGACGTAGCCCTTGGATGGATCCGGACGCGGCGGACAATCCTTCTCGAGTGCCGCACTCGATGCGAACAGGATGCGGCGGTCGCCGTTCATGAAGTAGCCGCAGGTTGTCTTTCCCACGCCATTGGACGCCCGCAGGACGTGCGAGCCATCGGTGTTCATCACGTATTGCTGATCGCACGTTCTTCCGTCGCGCGTGCTCTGAAAGATCAGCCGCTTGCCGTCGTGGCTGAAATAGGCTTCGGCGTTCTCGCCGCCGTTCGTCAGCTGGCGAATGTTGCGCAGATGGGTCTCGCCAGCTTCCGGCGCGACTGAGACCGGCGCATACGCGGCTTGCGCCGAAAGCGAGCCCGAGCCCGCGATGAGCGCCGAACAGATAATGCCAAACCTCAAATTTCCTCCGTCTTCCAAGTAATTGCGAAACCCGTCATCCGGACCCATGCGGTGCCGTTGGGCGGGAAGATAGCTAAGCGGCGATTCCATGCTTCGGGGACTGAATGCCGATTCCAACCCTTTGACCGGTTGCGCGGTCTAAGGGTGGAACGCGGTGGTGGCCGGCTCCGGAAGTCTGCCTGCAACAATGAAGCGATGCGACGGTGTCTCCCGGGTTTGCCGGCACTCGCTACGTGTTTGGGCGACTCCAGCAGAAAACCCTTTCCATGGACACCCGGGTGAACGTGACGTTCACGCCAAACCTCACGCTGGAGATGTTCGCTCAGCCTTTCCTGGCGAGCGGCAAGTACTCGAGCTTCAAGGAATTCGCCGAAGTGAAGTCGCGCCACATGAACGTGTTCGGACGTGACAACGGCAGCACTGTGACCACAAACACGGGTGCCCAGACGGGTGCGGTCACGGGCTACACGATCGATCCAGATGGGGCGGGAAGCGCGCCGAACTTCACGTTTGGGAACCCCGACTTCAACCTGCGATCGCTGCGCGGCACCGGAGTGCTTCGGTGGGAGTACCCGGCCGGGGTCAACGCTCTATTTCGTCTGGACGCAGGAGCGGGACGGCTTCGACCAGTTCGGCGATTTCAACTTCAGCCGCGACCGTTCCGCGCTGTTCCGGGACCGGCCGACGAACATTTTCCAGATCAAGGGGACCTACTGGATCGGACGGTAGAGCAAGGTCGTCGAGCGATAAAATCAACTTCGAGAAGAGCTAGGTTGGAGGCGCGAGGTGATAGGCACGAGGTGCGAGACTTATGGGACAACTGGGCGCGTAGGGGACCTGTAAGCTACTCCGGTGTTGCTGACGTCCTTCCGCGCATGGTCGAGGCGCTCTTGACCACCGCGTTGCTGGCCGGCAGCGCCTTCGAGACCTTGCTCGTGGCCCTGTGGCTTCTCGCGACCCGACGCGAGCGTCCCTTGTACACGCCGCGAACCCAGCGGGCGCGGGTGCCGCGAACGTCGATGTGGGCGAACGGACCGCTGCGGCCTGAGTAGGCGTAGAGGCCGGTGCCGCCGACGAGCTCGGGATAGCGTGCCTCGACTCGCTCGACGGCGTCCAGGATCATCTTCACGTCGGCGAAGCTGACCTTTCCGTCGCCATTGAGGTCCGACATCTTGCCGTTGCCTTCCTGGTCGATATAGACATCGGCGGCGTCTCCGAACTGGTGCCGGCTATCGCGGGCGCTTCCCTCGCCGCGCACGGCGAAGTTGTGGGCCGGCGTGCGGAACCCTGAGCGAATCCGCAAACCCTCGGCGTTCACGCCATGATCGTTGAGATCCTCGATCACGAGCTCGAGCTTGTCGAGGAGTGGCTCGCGGAGAACGACATACTTCGGCCAGACATCCGTCTGGCCATGGGAGACGAAGTCCCTCAGTCGAAAATGCTCGGACACCCGCGTGTCTTCATTGTCGGGTGTCACTTCGATGAAGCCGTCGGGATTCTTGTAGGCTTCCGATCGCACGCGTCCCTTCTCCTGTGGCCAGTATCCGAGCCGATAGCCGTTCAGCCACTGTCGGACCTTTTGCCCGAACGAGCGCATGGTAAACACTGTTTCGGCGCTGGGGCCGGAAGTCGACTGGACCGACGCGCTGGCTACTGAAGCGCCGGGAAGCGAGGCGAGCGCTATCCAGTCCTCGGGCATGACGAAGCGGGCGAAGACCTTTCCGCTCAGGCCGCTGCCCTTCTCGCCGGATGGCGAAAAGAGGAGCTTGGCTGAAGTCGAGACGCTGCTATCCGAGGATGCGGCACCACCCGAGGACGCGACCGTGGGGAGCGAGTCAACGTGATTCGCGACAGCATTCGAGCCCGTCCGACCGCCAAGCGAGTAGAGCTGCAACGCGCTCGCAGACGTCGGCGGAATGATCGCCGTAAGGGTGACGAAGGTCGTTACGGCCAGGCTGAATCTGAAGCGAGGGTAGGTCATTGAGGCTCCTCTTCGGTAGCTCGACTGACGTGGCGCCGCTTGCGCGTTGCTTTAGTCTCGGGGCTTTGCGTCGCCGCCTTTAGGCGGTTTTGCCGGTTATCGGAGGCGCCCGATAATGCTCAACTGGGCGCGAACATGAAAATGACTATTTGTACCGGACGAGTGTAACTGCTGAGTTACGATCCAAGTGAGATGTTACTTTAAGCGGGAGTTATAACCCGATGCAAGATAGCATGTTAGTTGGCACTACTTAAATTTGCTACTCACCCGCTCCCCAAAGGCCGGAGATCAATTCCGGAGGCCGCATCCGGGGTCCAAACCACCCTCGCGAAACACATGTTGTGAACTTGACAGCGAGCGTCGCGATTGGAGAAAAAAACGTACGCTATTTTGCGTGGGTGTCAACAGCGTGTGCCGCTCGCACGTGAGCCGCGTTACTTGTTCGCCGATCTGAGTGAGACGGGCTTCGCCAACGGATCGCGGGGACCAACCTGAGTTACGTATTCCCCCGCCACATCAGTACCCCTGACAATCCCTTTGAGAGTCTGCTCGCCGCCCTTCGACCCGAGCTTCCAGGTCAGACCCGCCCTCCCTTTGGCGTCGCTGATGCCGCGAGCGGGGGTGACGGTTCCAGACTTGACCGAGAAGTTGACCTTTGCGTCGGGCACCGGGTTGCCGTAGACATCGGTCACCAGCGCATAGAGCCGCTTGTTCTTGACCGGCTCGCGTGAGCGCTTGTCCCCCGGGACATCGTCAAACGCCAGATTCGCTGCGGTCGCGGGTGTGGCGTGAGCTACGACCTTGAGGAGCTGCTTCACTCCTTCTACGTGCACGGCCAGCGAATAGTCCCCGGCCGAGTGGCCCATGGTCCACCTCGTTCTCGCCACGCCCAGTGAATCGGTTGTGAGGGCGGTGTCGGACAGAATTCCGCCTGACGGAGACAGCGTCAGGGCTGCTTCGGCCACGCCGCTACCATTTCCGTCGAGCACCCGAAACACGAGTCCTTTTCGAAGCTCCGCACCTGCTGCGGCCCGTTGATTATCGCCCGCCGATGCCACTATTGAGGTGGGGGCACCAGCCAGTGCCATGGCATTGAGCGTGACCGGAGGAATCCCCAGCCCCGGGCCCATTCCCACCTGCGCTCTGAGCCGCTGCGTTCCCGTCTTCCTCGCGAGCGTCCAACGCGCGCTTGCCACCCCGAGCGAATCCGTACGCGCGGAAGCGACTTCGACTGATCCTCCGTCGACCGGCGTCCAGCGAACGGGTACGTCGGGAAGAGCTCGACCCGTGGAGTCTGTAATGCGGACCGCCACCGAATCGGAAAGCTCCTCGCCTGCCTGGCCACTCAAACGCTCAACAAGGGGCGTCACTCTGGTGTTGCTCGCGACTGGATCGGCCTCGGCAAGAATGGCGAGCGCGCTATCCACGTTCTCGACAGTCGCGAACAGCGTTTGGCGTCCGGGATCGGCGCCCAGCGTCCAGGTGGCGCGGGCACGGCCATCTGCGTCGGTGACCGCACTGGCCGGATCTACTGACCCCTCCCCCTCCGCGAGACGGAAGGTGACCCTCTTGCTCGCAGCGGGCGCATTGTGACGATTCGTTGCCCGAACCACCAACGCCTGCGGAAGCGTCTTCCCAGCGAGCGCTCGCTGATTGATCCCCGCGACGAGCGATATCGCCGACGCCGGAGTGACCACGGAAACGCTGGTTCGATCCGCGACGCCCTCGATTTTGGCGCCGATCATCGTGCGTCCGGCCGATCTCGCTGTCAGCAAGCCGCTGCTGTCGAGACCGGCAATGCTGCTATCGTCGATGTGCCAGGTCGGTTCTAGTCCAGCGATCGGATAACCGCGCGCATCCATAGCGCGGGCGCGAAGCTGCAGCTCAGCGCCCTCGGCCAGAACGATCAGGCTGTCGCCTGAGGCTCGCCCAACATCGACGTCTGCCACACGCTGGCGCACCACGATGGTAGAATGCGCTACCAGCTTGCCGACTACCACGCTCACCATCGTGCGGCCCGGCCCACGCGCGATCACCGAGCCATCCTGCAAAATGGTCGCGACACTTGGGTCACCGGTCGTCCAGGTGGGACGCGCACCCACCAGAATGCTTCCATTCCTGTCGGTGACGGTCGCCGCAAAGTGAACCGTATCGCCGAACGCGGTAGCCGTATCGATGGCCGGCCGAAGCCCGACCCACGCCGCGCCAATGTTTCCGAT
>JAYWBE010000280.1:0-1506 GCA_043781715.1 Gemmatimonadaceae bacterium | reverse complement strand
GAGACGATTCTGCGCTGCGCGATCACCTCGTCGAAATCTTCGATGTCGACCAGCTCGTTCCCGGAGCTGATGATCGCGACCCGCGGCCGCTTGAAGGTCTTCACCTCCGCCACGCCGCTGGATGCCAGCACGCCAATCAAGGCCGGCCTGACCGGAGTTCCGCGCCTCGCCAGCACGTCGCCGCGCTGATAGTCCTCGCCCGCTTGCCGGATGTTCTTCCACACGTCAGCGGCATCGCGAATCTCGACCTTCGCGCTTCCGCCGTCGGTGTGCTCTTTTCGAATTACGGAGTCCGCGCCCTCCGGAACCGGCGCGCCCGTCATGATCCGCATCGCCTCGCCGCGCTTGAGCGGCCGCGGCGCGAACTCTCCCGCCGCTACCGTCGCCACCACGCGCAGCTTCACCGGCTTGCCGCTCATGACCGGAGTGATGTCGGCCGAGCGGACCGCGTAGCCATCCATCGACGAATTGGCCCACGGGGGCATCGTCACCGTCGCCGAGATGTCCTCGGCGCAAACTCGCCCGAGAGCCCGACGCAGCGGAACCGATTCAACGTCGAGCTGCCTGATTTCGGCCAGGATGCGCTCGCTGGCTTCCGCGACCGTCAGCACGGGCTGATCATGGAACGCGGCGTTTGGAAATCGACACACAATGTCAATGCGCGCGATACGCTGCGAGCGCGGAAGCGATCTGGTCGGCTATGTCCGTGACCGCGGAGCTCGCCGTCGTCCAGTTGTTGGCGAGGATGCTGAAGATGAGGCGTTCGCCGTCGGCAGTAGTGACGTATCCGGAAAGAGAACGCGCCGCCGCGATCGAGCCGGTCTTCGCGTGAACGTTTCCCTCAGCAGGCGTGCCTTTCATCCTGTCCTTGAGCGTACCATCGACGCCGGCGACCGGCATCGCGTTGTAGTAAACGGCGAATGCGGTATCCTGCTGAATCTTGTCGAGCACCTTCACGATTGTCTCCGGCGAGACGAGATCGTGGCGTGAAAGTCCGCTTCCGTCGCGAATCACGAAACCGTCGGGCTGCGCGCCCCAGGCGAGCAGCTGCTGTCCCACGATCTTCCGCGCGCTGTCAGACGTTCCCATTCCGCCCCGCTCCAGCCCAATCGTCTTGAAGAGGATCTCCGCGATCTGGTTCTGCGACGGCTTCATCAGCGCCGGAAGAATACTCCGCATTGGGAGGGAGACGAACGTGAACAGCGTATCCATCTTGAACGGCGTGGCGAGAATGCTGTCGATCACGCCAGCTTCGACGGTGATGTGCTTTCGCACCAGCGCATCCTTGAGCGCGTTGAGATACCCCGTCGCCGGATCCTTTGCCGGTCCCGAGTAGAGACTGTCGCGCACCGTGTCGGGCGGGGGACGCGGCGTCGTCGGCGCCATTCCCTCGTTGAAGATCAGCTCGTCCACACCAGCGCCGTAGTATTCGCCGAGGTCGTCCCACTCCCACCCGTAACCGTGGATGGAGTCCGGGAATGCGTTGCCGACGCGCGCGAGCGAGCC
>JAYWBE010000279.1:0-1510 GCA_043781715.1 Gemmatimonadaceae bacterium | reverse complement strand
GCGGATCCGCGATGACGCGAACTGTCGGATCGACAACGGGGAAGCCGGTCGCATCGAGATAGAGCGCGCCACGCGACGCGCTACCGCAACCCTTGTCGATGTCGACACCGTCGATCACCAAGGCGAGCCCGCACCGGGCGAAGTCCTGGCCTCGCAGAACACCGAGTGGGTAACCTTCAACCGCTGCTCCGACTGCCCCGCTGAAAGTACCGGCTCCGATATCGACCTCTCCCGCGCCTTTCAAGTCCTTGACGAGGTTGTTGTTCCTGCCGTACTGAAGACCGATGTCCCAGGCAGCCGTCTGATTAGTGAATGGGCGCAGATTCAGCGTTACTTCTACGCCGCGGTTGGTGATTGTCGCAGCATTTGAAGCTTGCTGCGTGTACCCCGTTGAGGCAGGAGCAGGGGTAAGCAAGATGACCCCAACCGTACGCGCATTGTAATACGTGAAGGCAAGGTCGGCGTGATTCCGGAGAAGACCGAGATCCAAGCCGGCTTCGGTCTCCTTCGAGCGTTCCGGTCCCAGGTTTCCCTGAGGTTTTCTGGACTGGGTAACAAGACCGCCGAGCCCGTTTTGGCTCGTGCTCAGCCCGTTGTTGGTATAACCGTCGTTGAACACGCCGGTGGTAAGACCGCTAAGCGTGGAGTACACGCCTGGCTCCTGGCCCGTCTCTCCATACGCGACCCGAAGCTTGCCATAAGGAATGGCGCCGCCGAAGTCGCCGGTCTTCTTCGTGAAATCCCACGCCATGCTGGCCTTCGGGAAGTTGTTCCGCTTCTTGCTTTGGCCGAACGTCGACGATCCGTCGTTGCGGAGCGCTCCCGTGAGATATAGCTGGTCAAAGAGATCGACAGTCGCCTGGCCGAAGACCGATGCGTCGTGAACGAGCGATTCGAAAGGCGCCGTCGTAAGGTTCGTTGGAATAGTATTATCGAGGGTGTACGGCGTCGGAGCTATCAGCCCCTGGCCCTGCGCCTTGATCTGTTTGAAGTGACGGCTGTTCAGACCCTGCCCCAGTGTGAAGGTAGCAGCGAATGAAGGGTTGAACGTGTGCTGCGCGATTGCCAGGAAGTTATGATCCAGCTGAAGGTTCACAAACTTGGCTTGTACCACCTGGCCGGTTGGGAACGTGCTGCTTGTGAGAGGCAGAGCCTCGACCCGTTCGTCGGTATAATAGTCCGTGCCGACTTGCTCCTTAAGCGTAAGCCAGTCCGCGGCGGCATAACTGATATCGACGTTGCCGATAGTCCGACCGACCTGCCCCGAATTGACATCACGGTTCACGACAAACATCGGATTATCGTAGCCGCGCGTAACCGGATTGGATTCCGAAATTGCGGTCGGGCGAGGATAGCGGTAAGAACGATGCAACCCGTACACCGGATCGAGGTACTGCCTGTTATCGAATTCCGGCGGAGTGCGGAGGGCCCCGAGGAGAAGACCGCTCACGTTAGAGCCTTTCTGGATGTATTTGCCGCGATCGTCGACATAGGAAATGTTGCCGCCGAT
>JAYWBE010000278.1:0-4940 GCA_043781715.1 Gemmatimonadaceae bacterium | reverse complement strand
AAGACCACGTCGGGCAATTCCGTAGCCGATGAGACCCGAGGCGAGGAGCGCAGCGCCGAGCACAAGCGCCAGCTCTTCACGGTACTCGCGCAGCACGATCTCGTCTTTCGAGCGATCGAGAAGGATCTCGATCCACCCTTGACGGGCGCCGCGTGCCGGCGCAGACGCGATACGCCAGAGCCGTCCAGCTGAAGAGCGCCAGCTCCGAAAGCGGACATTGTCCGAATGAGATCCATCAAGGCATACCGGTGGTGGTAGACCAGGCGGCGTCGGCCGCACCGGACGACACGCGTCGTCCAGCAGGCGACTGCTGACGCTCACGTCACGCACACCGGACTCAGACACGCTCATCGCAAGCAGGTCGCCTCGAACCGCGTCGAGTCGCTCGGCCAGCAATTGATCGTCCTCTTCCGAGAGACTCGTGACGAGCGTGCGATACTGGATGAAGGCGGCCACCGCGACGAGGAGAAACGCGGCGGTTGCATACCACGCCGTGAGTCGAGCGGCGAGTGACGATCGCCGAGTCGAGCGCACTTACTGCGTCCCCTCGCGGTCTTCCAACACGTAGCCGACGCCGCGCACAGTGTGGATGAGCGCAGCCTCGCCGGCCAGATCGATTTTCGCGCGAAGCCGCCGAACCTGCACGTCGATCACATTGGTGTCGCTGTCGAAGTTCATGTCCCAGACGTGGGAGGCAATCAGGCTGCGCGAGACGACTTCACCAGCATGCTCGAGGAAGAACTGCAGGAGTGAGAACTCCTTCGGTGACAGGTCAACCCGCCGTCCCCCGCGTTCCACGCGCCGTGTGCGCGGATCGCAGACGAGATTCGCGAGTCGAAAGATGTCGGGAGCACGCGACGGCGTCCGACGCAGGAGAGCGCGCACACGAGCCAGAAGTTCGGCGAATGCGAACGGCTTGATGAGGTAATCGTCCGCGCCGGAGTCGAGGCCGCGCACACGAGCGTCGATCTCCTCACGCGCGGTGACAAGGAGGATCGGAATTGTGCGCCCCGCACGCCGTAGCTCCGCGACGACAGAAAAACCATCGCGTTGCGGAAGCATGAGATCACAGACCAGCAGGGCGTAGTCGTTGCTCCGGGCGGCGGCAAGACCGCTGTCCCCGTCCCGCGCGACGTCAACTACGTAGCCTGCTTCGGACAATCCTTGCTGCAGGTAGGACGCCGCTTTCGGCTCGTCCTCGATTACCAGAATCTTCATGGTTGCCAATCATAAGTAGTAATGACTGTTGCGGAAGCCTCTTTACGAGGCGCGCGGTCTGGTCGTCCTCGAACGACTCGTGGCTTGACCGCGCCTTCGCAAGCGGATAGCGTTATTTCATTCCAGTGTGGCGATGGAGTTCGCCCTTAAGTACCGCTGAGTATCAGCGGTTGATGACTCCTGCTCGGCGTAAGCCGGAGCGGGAGTTTTTGTTTTTTCCCACCCGCTCCGCGCGTGCCGCCAACACGTAAACAGGGAGCCTCGGTGGACGCTAACGTCTGGCTGGTCGCAAGTGTGTGGATGGGCTTGGCCCTCCTGGCAAGCATCATCTCCATCAGAATCGGAATCTCGGTCGCGCTAATCGAAATCGCTGTTGGAATTCTTGCCGGTAATCTGTTCGGAATCCACAGCGCGCCGTGGATCGATTTTCTGGCCACATTCGGCTCCGGCCTTCTCACGTTCCTGGCTGGAGCGGAGATCGATCCGGCGTCCCTGCGGCGCCACCTGAAGCCCGCGCTTACGATTGGAGCCGTGAGCTTTCTCGTCCCGTTTCTCGCAGCGGGCGCGTTCGCGTACTGGGTTGCCCACTGGGATCGCCAAGCATCCTACATCGCCGGGATTGCTCTTTCGACGACTTCGGTGGCGGTCGTATACGCGGTGATAATTGAAACGGGCCTCAGCAGGTCCGAGCTCGGCAAGCTGATTCTCGCCGCTTGCTTCGTCACCGACTTCGGGACGGTCCTCGCGCTGGGAATCATCTTCGCGAACTTCAACGAATGGTTGGCGCTGTTCGTGGGCGTCACCGCGATCGTCCTTTGGTATCTGCCGCGGCTCACGCGGTTTGTCATCAGAAGCGTCGGCCACCGCATCAGCGAACCTGAAGTCAAGTTCGTCTTCCTGATTCTTTTCCTGCTCGGTGGATTGGCCAAAGTCGCACAGAGCGAGGCCGTCCTCCCCGCATATCTGGTGGGGCTCGTTATCGCCGGAGTCTTCGTGCACGATCGCATACTGATGGATCGGATGCGATCTATCGCGTTCTCGATTCTTACGCCGTTCTACTTCATCAAGGCCGGCCTATACGTTTCCCTTCCCGCCGTGGCGACAGGTGCTGTGCTGATCGCCGCCTTTCTCGCGGTCAAGATGAGTTCGAAAATCGCGGGCGTGATGCCGCTCACCGTGTTCTTCAGGTTCGACAAGAAGGACGGGATCTATACGACGCTTCTCATGTCGACGGGACTTACGTTCGGAACAATCTCGGCGCTGTTCGGCCTCACGAACAAAATCATCACTCAGGATCAGTATACCATTCTGGTGACGACGGTCATCGGGAGTGCGATCGTGCCTACGCTCCTCGCCCAACGATTCTTCCAGCCCGCGGGACCTTACTTCGAGACGACCGAGGAAGACATCGAGACGATGAATCCACCCGACGCCGAGGAATTGCCGGCGGACGGCGGCTGACCGGTGGTGGCTGACTCTGCTGCGATCGCGCGGCTAAGGGGAGAGCGGCTCGGCCTGCTGAGTCCTCCACGACCCCGTCACGTCGAGGGACCAGTCATCTGCCTCTTCTTCTTCGTTTTTGTGCGGGCGGTACATGATTACCTTCACTCGCTCGAGCGTGATCAGACCGCCTCCAACCATCTTGTCCAATTCCGGCAATATCGCCTTGATATTATCCTCGGTTTCCACGCATTCGACTACGATCGGAAGGTCGAGCGATAATTCAAGAAATTTCGCCGTATGAATGCGGCTGCTCGCGCCGAAAGCCATGATTCCCTTAGTGACAGTCGCTCCGGCATAATGCCGCTTCCTCAGCAGCTGCACGATCGCCCAATACAAGGGCTCACCTTCGTACTTGTCTCTCTCTCCGATATGGATACGCATCAGAACCCGTTCGCCCTTGAAACCGTGCATGCCGCCTCCTCCCTCTTGCGATCGCTACTCTTCCGCGGAGCCCTCAGGAAGATATCGGTATCGGCGCGTGAGTAGTCAACAGCCACGCCTCAATGGCAACCAGATCCGCCATGTTTTGTCGGTCATGTCGCAGGTAGACTCCGTGCTGTCGAGTATTGAGCGACTGGCGGATTCATCCGACTCACCATTCGCGCGCGAAGCCAGCGACCTCTCGGCGGAAGAGCGCAAAGCCATTCAAGACCTCGTAGCACAGCTCAGATCCAGAATGACGAGCGTGCTGATCGCGCTAGGCATTCCCTCGACGCGGAAAGACATGTCAGCCCGGTGGAGTATCGAATCCGCGTTACGGGTTGCCGACGTATCCTTCAGTGACCTTGGAGGCCGACGTCTCGAGGGCTATGGGGAGCTGGACCCAGGAACAGCGGGCCTCGTGGCGAAGCTGTCGGTCGAATTGCGACGCATCACCGAACAGGGAATATTCATGCTCCGGCAACGCTCGAAAAATCTCAACTCCTAATGATTCTTTTTCTGATTGCACTAGGCGGAGCGGTGGGGTCAGCCCTGCGCTATCTGATCGGCGGTGCGGTCCAACGCTCGAGCGCCAGCGGTTTTCCGGTCGGGACGATGTTCGTCAACGTCGCCGGCTGCTTTCTCATAGGCGTCTTCGTGCGCTATTTGCTCAACATGCAGACCTCGGCCGAATTGCGAGCGCTCCTGGTCGTCGGTTTCTGTGGTGGATTCACCACCTTTTCGACATTCAGCTTCGAAACCGTGGGTTTGATCGAGGGCGGTGAATACGCGCGCGCCGCGACGTACATTCTCGGCAGCGTCGTGCTTTGCGTGATGGCAACTTTTGCGGGCATGGCCGCCGTAAGCGCGATTGCAGGCGCAAGTAATGCCAGGTGATCCTGCCTGCTGGTCGCACCTCTTTTACGATGACGAAAACACAAACGAGTCTGAGCCAATGACCAAACCAAGCAATGTTATTCGCGGAACGAGCAAAATTGCGGGCACCAAATCGGCTATTCCCGCGGATCTCGAGAAGTTTCTCTCCGATAATGACCCGCGGATCCACAACGAGCTGTTCGAGTTTCTCCGCATCCCGAGTGTCAGCGCGAAGTCGGACCACAACGCCGACACGAGGCGGGCGGCAGAGTGGGTGAAGGCATCACTCGACAAGATCGGCGTGCCGGCGAAGATATACCCCACCGCCGGCCACCCCGTCGTCGTCGGCGAATGGAGGAACGCGCCCGGAGCGCCGACCGTGCTCATCTACGGCCACTACGACGTCCAGCCGGCCGAGCCCCTCGATCTGTGGACATCGCCGCCGTTCGAGCCGACGGTGCGCGACCGAAAGATCTTCGCGCGCGGATCGGTGGACGACAAAGGCCAGCTCTTTCTCCACGTCAAAGCGCTCGAGGCGCATCTCGCCACGCGCGGTAAGCTTCCCGTCAATGTCGTCGTGATCGCCGAGGGCGAAGAAGAGATTGGTAGCGAAAACCTGGCGGCGTTCGTCGAGGAGCAGAAGAAGCTGCTCAAGGCCGATGCGGTAGTGATTTCCGATTCGGCGATGTTCGCCCCGGGGCTGCCGTCGATTCTGTCGTCGTTACGCGGACTCGCGTACTTCGAGATCAACGTGCAGGGCCCGAAGGGCGATCTGCACTCGGGCAGCTACGGCGGAGCGATCGTCAATCCGGCGATGGCGCTCGTGCGCATCCTCGCGACGTTCCACGACAAGGATGGCCGCATTGCGATTCCCGGATTCTACAAAAAGGTGCGTGTGTGGGATCCGAAGGTCCGGAAGCAGA
>JAYWBE010000277.1:0-14460 GCA_043781715.1 Gemmatimonadaceae bacterium | reverse complement strand
TCGTGGCGGCAGGAGGCCGCTCGGACACCACCTCGTCGAAGCGGAACAATACTTCCTTCGGCTTGACGCCGACGCTTCCGGAGTCGGGAATGATCGCGACGATCTGGGGTGCCGCAACATCGACTGGTCCACCGGGAGGCATGCCGGGAGAAGCGCACGCCGACGCAAGCAGTGCGACCGGTATCAGCCGCCGCAAAGCGCGTTCACCTTTTCAGCGAGTTGCGCGCGCCGCTTGATCCATTCCTCTTCCTTCTTTCGCTCGGCTTCGACGACCGGGGCGGGTGCTCTGCTCTTGAATCCCGGGTTGCGAAGACGCTTAGAGAGCGCTTCGAGCTGAAGCTCGAGCTGAGCCAGCTCCGTGCGCAGCTTGCCGCATTCCTTCGTGAGATCGACTAGTCCGCCGAGGGGAACGATGACCTCGCTGCCGTCGGCGAGAACAGAATGCGCCGCACCTGCACCCACAGACCCCCCGCCAAGGTTCACAATTGAGCGCGTGAGCCGCCCGATCAGCGGGGCGTGCTCTGTGAATAGAGTGCCATTGCCACGCGACTGCACGATCACGTCCATCGATTTCCCGGGCGGAATCGCATAGTCGGAGCGGATCTGGCGGACAGCCTTCGCCGCTTCGCGAACGAGGTCGAACTGCGACATCTCATCGCTCTCAGCCGTTGACGGCGGACGAGGGATCGGCCACGGTGCGATCGCCAGGAATTCGCAGCGGTCGGCGGCCACGGGGAAGGGCAGCCTCTGCCAGAGCGTTTCAGTAATGAACGGCATGATCGGGTGCAGCAGTCTCAACGCGTAGTCGAACACATGGGTGAGCACCGCGCGCGCGACCTCGCTGTCGCCGCCCGCTGCACCGATCCGTCCCTTCGTGGTCTCTAGGTACCAGTCCGCGACGTCGTTCCAGACGAAGCCGCGCGCGGCTTCGGCGAATTCACTGAGGCGAAGCCCCGAGTAGCGCTCCGACGGGCGCCATTTTCCTTTGTCCGGCCGCGCGGGGCCAAGTGCTGCATCGCACTCGAGAATCGCGGCGTTGAGCCGTCCGAGGATCCACCTGTCGGCGAGCGTGAGCTCGTCGTCCCGGAGCTCGTCGACGCTTCTCACCGGGGAAGTGCCGACGTTGACGAGCAGGAATCTTCCAATGTTCCACAGCTTTGTCGCGAAGTTGCGGCCCGGGGCGAACGAGCGCTCGAGATCCTTATGGTCGAGCACCAGGTCCGCTCCCATGCCCATGCCCGCGATCACGGTGTAGCGAAGCGCATCGGCGCCGTATTTCGCGACGACGTCGAGTGGGTCGATGCCATTGCCGAGTGACTTCGACATCTTCACGTGGTTGGTGTCGCGCACCGTCCCGTGCAGATAGACGGTATGGAAGGGCGTGGCATCCATGAACGCGTAGCCCGCCATGATCATGCGCGATACCCAGAAGAAGAGAATCTCCGGGGCGGTGATGAGATCGTCGGTTGGATAGAACGCCGCCAGCGCGGCCGAGCTCTTGTCGGGCCAGCCGAGCGTCGAGATGGGGAAGAGCCACGACGAGAACCAGGTGTCTAGCACATCCTCGTCCTGCCGCACCGCGCCACCACACTTGTCACACGCGGTGACGTCGGTGCGGCTAACGATCTGCTTGTCGCACCTCTCGCAGTACCAGACGGGAATGCGGTGACCCCACCAAAGCTGGCGGGAGATGTTCCAGTCGCGAATGCCCTCGAGCCAGTTGATGTAGACGGCTTCCCATCTTTCCGGGAGGATGCGGATCGTGCCGTCGCGAACTGCTTCGAGCGCCGGCTTGGCCAACGGTTGCATCTTCACGAACCACTGGTCGGAGAGACGCGGCTCGACAACCGTGTCGCAGCGGTAGCAATGACGAACGGCGTGTTGATGCGGCTCGACCTTGATGAGCTGACGAGATTTCTCGAGTGACTTGACGATCCGCTCGCGCGCCTCGAACCTGTCAACGTCGAGGAGCTCCGGCGGCACGCGCGAATCCGCGCCAATGCCATTCGCCATCGTGCCGTCGGGCGCCATGATCACGGGCATCGGCAGCTTGTGCCTCACGCCGACCTCGAAATCGTTCGGATCGTGCGCCGGCGTGATCTTGACGACGCCCGTTCCAAATGCGGGATCGACGTATTCGTCGGCGATGATCGGGATCTCGATGTTGGCGATGGGCAGCAGGACTGACTTGCCGATCAGCTTCTTGTAGCGCTCGTCATCCGGGTGAACGGCGACGGCGGCATCGCCGAGCATCGTTTCGGGACGAGTGGTAGCGACGACAAGCCGCGCGTTGTCCGTCGCGCCGACGATCGGATAGGCGATGTGGTACAGCGTGCCCATCTCTTCGCTGTGCTGGGCCTCTTCGTCGCTCAACGACGTGAGGCAGCGGGGGCACCAGTGAATGACACGATGGCCGCGGTAGATGAGCCCGCGCTCGTAGAGCTGGACGAACGCTTCCCGCACCGCGCGGGACAGCTCGGGCGAGAGCGTGTACGCCGTCCGGTTCCAGTCGGCCGAGGCGCCGATCGCGCGCAGCTGGCGCAGAATCTCGCCGCCGGTCTCCTCGACGAAGGCGATCGTGCGCTCCACGAACGCCGCGCGCCCGAGATCGAACTTGGTCTTGCCCTCGGCCGCGAGCCGTTTCTCGATGATATTCTGGGTGGCGATTCCGGCGTGGTCGGTGCCCGGGACCCAGAGCGCCTCGTCGCCGACCATGCGGCGCCAGCGGATGATCACATCCTGGACGGTGTTGTTGAGTCCGTGCCCCATGTGCAGCACGGATGTCACATTGGGCGGCGGCATCACGATGACGAACGGGTCGCGGTCGCCGCCGTTGCGCCGGCTGCGCTTCACATCGGCCGAAAAAATTCCGGCCTCGATCCAGCGCTCGTAGATGGCGCGCTCGGTCTGGCCGGGATCGTACTGCGCCGGCAAGTCGTGAAGCTCCTGTGTTGTGCTCATCTCCGGCGCAAGTTAACGGGCGCCATTTTCGCGGGTAAGACCGCTCGTCTTACCCGCGAAGAGCTTGCCTTGTGCCGCTACGCGCCGGTTTTGGGGCGCGTGCCGTTGCCGGGCGCGTGCTCGGGATCAGCGACGTGATCGGCCTTTGGAACTCCGCTCGGCGCAACCGCGGATCCGTCGGACCTGCCTCCGCGGGCCTTCTTGATCGATTTCCGTCGTACAGCCGCGTCGGGGATCTCGTCAGCGGCGGCCATGAAGGCTTTGTCTTCTGAGAGTGAGCGGTCTTCGAGAACTGTGCGCGGATCGGCGTGCCGGTCGATCTCCTCGGAATTGCCCTGCCGGCGGCGGCCCGTGCCGACCTGCTGCCCCTCCCAGTGGCGCTCAGTGAACCGCGGATCGCCATCTTCATAGTGATGCGCCGCGTCGTCGAAGAGATCTTCATCGGTGCGGATGGTGAGGCGGTTCACGACCGTGGAGACGCCGGGAACTCCCCGGGCCACGACGACGGCCTGGTGCGCCTCATCTTCCGAGTTCACCGAGCCGGTGAGCTCGATGATGTCCGCTTCCACGGCGCCGATGTCGATCGCGCGCTCGCTCAGGGTCGGATCGTTTTTGAATGCCTCGAGAACTCTATCCTCCAGCACTTCGGCGCCGTTGAGCGATGCCTTGGGCGTGTCGACTTCGTCGTCGAAGTCGGGATCGAACTCATCCTCGTCGAGTCCCTCGTAGTCGAACTCCTCTTCTTCCCCTGCGGTACCGCCTCCGAATGTGTCCTTGATTCTGTCAGTCAATCCCTTGAATCCTCCGAATCGCTCCGCCATGAGAACGCCTGCCGCAAAACCGGCCGCGGCTCCGATAGCGATGAAGATCGCATTGCGAGAAGAAGACTCTTCCTCTTCTTCCTGGTAGATGTACGGTGGCTCGTCTCGAAAGCGGAAGGGCGACATAGCGTGATGGCCTGTGGCGAAGGGTATCTGCAAACGATAGCTTAACGGGGAGCAAAATAAAGGCCATCCGCAGTACTGGAAATCATACCAAAAAATGTTGACGCTGAGGCTCCCAGACGGCGCCACCCGTGAAGCTCCCGAAGGCGCACTGCCGCGCGACATCGTCGCATCCATAGGGCCGCGGCTGCTCCGGGACGCGGTCGCGGTACAGGTAGACGGCGAAATCATCGATCTGAACACGCCGCTCCGGAAGGGCGGCGAGTTCCGGGTTCTTACCGAGAAGGACCCCGAATCTCTCGCTGTGCTCCGGCATTCGGGCGCTCACATCCTGGCCACAGCCGTTCGCCGGCTCCGGCCGGACGCCAAAATCGGCTTCGGCCCCGCCATCGAGGACGGGTTCTACTACGATTTTGAGGTCGCGCAGCCGTTCACCCCTGAAGACCTCGAGAAATTCGAGTCCGAGATGAGGAAGGTGATCGCGGAGAAGTATCCCTTTGTCCGCGAGGAGGTCTCCCAGCCCGAGGCACGCAAACGCTTCTCCGATGACCCGCTGAAGCTGGAGCGGCTCGGCGAATTCCCGGACGGCGAGATCATCTCGACCTACACCGACGGGCCGTTCATAGATCTGTGCAAGGGGCCGCACCTCCCCGACACGTCGTATCTCAAGAACTTCAAGCTGCTCCATACCGCCGGTGCCTACTGGCGGGGCGACGAGCACCGGCAGATGCTCCAGCGCATCTACGCCACGGCGTTCTGGAAGAAGGAGGATCTCGAGGAGCACTTGCATCGTCTCGAGGAGGCGAAGCGGCGAGATCATCGCGTGCTGGCACAGCAGCTCGATCTCTACTCGACCGATCCCCGGGTTGGACCAGGTCTCATTCTCTGGCACCCGAGGGGCTCGATAATCCGCAACGAGATCGAGGAATACGAGAAGGCGCTCATTCTTCGCCACGGATACGAGCTGGTATTCACTCCCCACATCATGAGCGAGAAACTGTTCCAGATCTCCGGGCACCTGGAGAATTTCAAGGAGAACATGTTCGGCTCGATGGATGTCGAGGGCGCCGGATATCGTCCCAAGCCGATGAACTGTCCGGGGCACATCTGCATCTATCAGTCGCACCAGAGGTCGTATCGCGACCTGCCGATCCGCTACGCCGAGTTCGGCGCGGTGTACCGGTACGAGCGGAGCGGCGTGCTGCACGGGATGATGCGCGTCCGCGGCTTTACCCAGGACGACGCACACATCTTCTGCACGCCGGAACAGATTCCATCCGAAGTCGAGCGGCTACTCGAGCTATGCGACGAGATGCTGAAGACGTTCGGCTATCCGTACACGATCGAGCTTGCCACTCGCCCCGACAAGGCGCTGGGAAGTCCAGAGCTGTGGAAACAAGCGGAGCAAACTCTCGCGGACGTGCTCCACTTGCGAGATCAGTCGTTCACCTACGACGAAGGCGGTGGCGCTTTCTACGGGCCGAAGCTCGACTTCAAGCTGATCGACGCGATCGGGCGCAAGTGGCAGGGGCCAACGGTGCAGCTCGACTTCAATCTTCCCGAGAGGTTCGGGCTCGAGTACACGGGGGCCGACAACGCGCCGCACCGGCCGATCATGCTGCACCGCGTTCTCGTGGGTTCGATGGAGCGGTTCGTCGGCGGACTGATCGAGCATTTCGCCGGTGCATTTCCGTTGTGGCTGGCGCCGGAGCAGGTGCGCGTCATTCCAATCGCCGATGACGTGAAGGAATTTGCGCAGACAGTGGTCGAGCGCCTGAAGGTACGCGGCGTACGTGTGCATCTCGACGATCGCTCGGACACGTTGAACTACCGGATCCGCGAAGGCGAGATGCTGAAAATCCCGTACATGGCCGTTGTGGGAAAGCGCGAAGCCGAGGCGGATTCTATCGCGCTAAGAGTGCGCGGGGCGGGGAAGAAGCAGGAGATCATTACCGTCGCGGATTTCGCCGCGCGTCTCGAAGACGAGCTGGCGACGAGGGCGCTCAAGCCGTAACTCCCCGCGAGATGCTCAGCAATCAAACCGGGCGCGGAGCCGCGGTAGCTCCGAAGCCTGGCGCGCGGGCGCTACGGCGGTGCTACTCCGCCTACCTCCACGTCCTCGCTCTTGTCCTCCGTCTGTCGAAGCATCCGGCGGAGAACTTTTCCGATCTCCGTCTTCGGCAGGTCGGCCACGAACTCGTACTTCGCCGGAATCTTGTAGGGCGCGAGCCGATCGCGGCAGTACAACTTCAGGTCGGCGGGAGTCAGCGCGCAATCCGCTCGAAGGACGACCCACGCCTTCACGACTTCCCCGCGCATGTTGTCCGGGAGGCCGACAACTCCCACCTCGGCCACTGCGGGGTGTGTGGAAATGACCTCCTCGATCTCGCGCGGCCACACCTGAAAGCCGCAAGTCTTGATCAGATCTTTCTTGCGGTCGACGATGAACAGGTATCCGTCTTCGTCGAGGTATCCGAGGTCGCCGGTATAGAGGCGGCGCTCGCCACGGTCATTGGTGCGTAGCATCTCCCTGGTTTCGTCGGGCTTCTGCCAGTAGCCCCGCATCAGCTGTGGGGCGCTTATGACGATCTCGCCCACCTCGCCCTGCGGAACCGGGGTGCGCCCGTCATCCGAGTCGAGTATCTCAATGCGGACATCGGGCAGCGGCATTCCCACCGAGCCGAGCTTCTTCTTGCCCAGAACGGGATTTGCGACGACGGCCATCTGGGCCTCGGTGAGCGAATAGCCTTCCACGATTACGCCGCCCGTCAGCTCCTCGAATCGCTTCTTCGTCTCCGCCATGAGCGGCGCCGCGCCCGAGAAACACAGCTTGATCGAGCGGAAGTCCACCTTGCCGTCGCGCGCCATTGCGTGATTCATGATTCCGTTGAGCAGCGTCGGCACCGTGCAGATGAAGGCCGGCTTGACGTCATTTATCTCCTTCAGCAGATCGCGCAAGTCGCGCGGGTTGGGAATGAGCGCGATCGGATTGTGATTGATGAAGGCCAGGCTCTGGACACCGGTGTTCCCATATACGTGGAACAGCGGAAGCGGAAGCATGATCTTGTCCGTCCACTCCTTCATCGCGGGGCGGAGCCAGGCCTGAAGCTGATGCCCCGCCACCACGATTCCACGGTGCGATCCGGTTACACCCTTGGGCGTCCCGGTGGTGCCGCCGCTCATGAGGATGACCGCAGGATCATCCAGGCTTGCGTCCGAGATCGGCGGCGCCGACCGGCGGAATCGTCGCAGCAGTCTCGCGAAACGAAAATCCTCAGCGGCGACGTTGATGCGCTCGCCTTCCTTCTTCTCCTTGAGCAGAGTGTAGGCGATGCGGAGAGTCCATGGCAGATATTCTTTGATGCCCGTTGCGATAACTCGCTTGACGGTCGTTCGCGACTGGATGCTTTTCACCTTCCCGTAGAAGCGGTTGAGCACGATCACCGTCTCCGCGCCCGTTGCCTGGAGAGCCTCCTCCATCTCGCGCTCGCTGTACGTCGGATTGAAGGGACACACGATTGCGCCCGCCTTCCAGGCGGCAAATTCGGCGATCAGGAATTGTGGACAGTTGGGAAGGCAAATGCCAACCCGATCGCCACGCCTCACTCCCATCTCGCGGAGCGCCGCCCCGAGCGCATTGCTCTGCTCTTCGACTCTCCGGTACGTGATCGTCGAGCCCTTGAACAGCAGAGCGGGACGGTCGGGCCATCGCCCTGCCGACTCCCGCAGGTAGTCAGTGAGGCTTCGGCTGGGATAAGGCTCCAGCGTCGACGGAACTCCCTCGTCGTAGTTCGCGAGCCATTTGGGTGCGGTCATTGCAGCCTCCATCGCTCTTCAGCTACTCTTTCTGTCGCTCGGCCAGTCCGTGCGGCAGGTCTTCGCCATTGCTGATTTAAGGATGCCGCAATTTGAACGAACACGCTGTACGTAGAGCTACGTAGTAATTCGGACGCTTAACTGGCGGACACCTTCATGACAGGCGTAACCGGCCTCCACCACGTCACTTGCATCGCTGGCGATGCGCAGGACAACGTCGATTTCTACTCCGGCGTGCTCGGCATGCGCCTGGTCAAGAAGAGCGTCAATCAGGACTCACCCGGAACCTATCACCTCTTCTACGCCGACGGGGAAGGCCACCCTGGAACCGACATCACCTTCTTCCCGTGGCCGGAGATGCCCGGGGCCAAGCCGGGGGTGGGGCTGGCGATGGAAGTCTCGCTCGCCGTTCCGCTCGGCAGCATCGACTACTGGAGAGAGCGATTGGCGGAGCACCATCTCGCCGTCGGCGAGATCGAGACCAGACGTGGAACCGCGGCGCTCCCGTTCACCGATCCGCATGGTCTGCCTCTCGTCGTGCACGAAACGGGGGATCAGCGCGACTTCACTCCTTGGCGCGAAAGTCCGGTTCCGGTAGAAAAGCAGATCCGCGGACTGCACTCCGTCCGTCTGTGGGAGCGCGACCTCGCGGCCACGTCCAGCTTTCTCACCGGCGTTCTCGGATTCGTGGACATTGGTGAGGAGCACGAGTGGTTCGGTTTCGAGATCGGTGGTGGCGGCTCGGGACGCTATCTCGAGATCCGCGAAATCCCCGACGCCGAGCGCGGGAGATGGGGAACCGGTGGAGTGCACCACGTCGCGTGGCGCGTGCCGGACGAGAAGACAGAGCTGGAGATGCGCGAGTTAATCGATCGTGCGCGCCGGCATCCGACCGAAGTGATCGATCGGTTCTGGTTCAAGTCGGTCTATTTCCTCGAGCCGGGCGGAGTTCTGTTCGAGATCGCCACCGACGGACCAGGCTTCACCGTCGATGAAGATCCGGCCTCGCTCGGTGAGCACCTGGTGCTTCCTCCCTGGCTCGAACCGCAGCGCGGCGAGATCGAGGCGGCACTCCCCCCGATCAAGCCGCCGGCGGAATCAGGCGCGCGGCTGTAGCTCGCTCGCCGGCGCGCGCGCCGAAGCCTGGCGCGCGCCCTGCCGCCGCGCGGGTCCTTGCTTAGCGGCATCCCGCAGCTCTGGCACGCTGGTCCTTTTGGTCTGAATACGATGCAACTCCTACTTGGCGCGCGTGCCGGTTGTGTTCAGGGTGAGAACAGAATCCGCTGTCTTCACTTTGTAGTGCGCAGTATTACTGCCGACGAGGCTTCCATTCTGAAGGCGCATTACCCCATTGGTCGTGACCTGTACTCCCTTGCGCCGCACGCTCGGGTACGGACCGGCAACATCCGTGATGCTGTCGCCAGCAACGGTGACGAGCAGTGGGACCGGGGCCCGACCGGGAAATGTGAGGGTCCATCCCGATGTACTCGTCGTTGCCGTCAACACGAAGGTCGTCGGCGTTGTGTCTCCACTCGCCGGAACCGATCGCATGTTCCACTTACCGGCGACATCGGCAAGGTTGATAGGTGCCGGAGCCATCGTGGTGGTGGAGCTGGTAGAGGTGGTGGAGGACGCCATTGCGCTCGTCGAGTCTACGGCGGCGTTGTCCTTCTTGGCGCATCCGGCGAGGACCGCAGCGGAGCAGCAGATCGCGATGCGGGTAGTGCGGTGCAGCGTGAACATAAAACCCCCGTTTCAAGTGACGGATGGCCTTCGTTCGGCGGAGTGCCGAGCAAGACGAACGTACGGCCGGCAGGGGCTGGCGGCAAGATACCAGGACTGTCAGGCGCGCTGTCCGCGCGCCCGCCTTCTTTTTCGCGCGAATGCCCAGACGCCGAGACCCGCGATCAGGATCGCGAGAATGGTCCAGCCGACGGGACCGAGGAACTGGTGGATTCTCGTAAAGTTCACGCCGAGTATTCTGCCTGCGACGGCAAGCACTGCGCACCAGACGAGGGTGCCAATGAGGTTCGCGAGCAGGAAGAGCCCGATATTCATGCGAGCGACTCCGGCCGGGAGGGATATCAATCCCCGCACTCCGGGCAGCATCTGGGCGATGATCACGTCGACGAAGCTGTTGCCGGAGAAGCGGGCAGTCGCGCGCTTCAGATCCTTCGCGCGGAGGAGCGTCCACCGGCCGTACCGCTCCACCCATTTCGCGAGTCGCTCTTCGCCCAGCGCCCGGCCGGTGTAGTACAACGGAAGGGCACCGAGCACCGAGCCGATGGTCCCCGCGAGGATGACCCCGGAAAGACTGAGACGGCCATCCGCGGTCTCGAATCCCGCCAGCGGCATGATCAGCTCTGACGGGAGTGGCAGGACGATGTTCTCCACCGCCATGAGGATGGCGACCCCCCAGTAACTCAGGGCGCCGACGAGATAGGAGATCCAGTGAAGCATGGAGTGACAGGGGGCTGAGCAATCCCTCGGCCATTCACTCCATGCGTTGCGCGCGGTAGCTCTCGAACCTCGCGAAGACTTCGTTCGCGAAGGAGCTACTTGTTGCGGACGTCCCTCAGCGCGGAGCGCAGCTCGTTGGTGATCAAATTCGACGAGTAGTCCATCAGCTGGTTGAGAGCTGCCTGGAAATCAGCGACGCTGACGCTCCCGAGCGTGCTCGCGGTGATGACGGATCCGGGGATCGGACTCGAGCTCTGGACGTACGGCGTGAGGCGATCGCGTCCGTGAATCTTGACGTTCCAGATCTCGCGACCGGTGCGACGATCGAGCAGCACTGCTTCGGCGTAAGTGAACAGATACGCCGCTTCGTCAGCCTTCGCGTTGATGCCGAATCGCTCCATTCGGACTTCCATCAGGTAGTCGGCCTGGGTCTCGTCCGTGACGGGACGCGTGCCCAGGTATCTGCTGGCGCGTTCGAGCGTACGCTTGGCAAGAACGGCTGGAATATCGATCCGCGCGGTGGCGCTGTCGAGGCGCGCGTAGGCACGACGTCCTTCGCGCTCGCGCGCGACATCGGCGCCGGCTCTTACGACGGCTTCGATCGGGTTCCGCGAATTGCCGAGATCGTAGTAGCTCGTGAGCAACTCAGGAGAGGGCGGTGCAATGTAGACCACCCCGAGCGTCCGGCTGGCAAAGGGATACTCGGCGAGATGATGTCCCCCACCGCAGGCAGCGAGAGTTGCCACGATCGAGCACACGCCGGCGAGAGCGCGCGCTCTATTGCGATTGGAGCGCAGCGAAGACGAATTCATTTGATTGTCCTATTCGGGTAGATGCGAGCAGCGGCGGCCACGATGGGCCGCCGCTTGACTCACTACCTAGACGACAAACGGGCGCGAGCGTTACGCCCGGCATTGCTACATTCCCGAACCTTTGTACGTGACCTTCCAGATTCGTCCGCCCTTGTCGTCGGTGATATAGAGGGCGCCGTCGGGTCCCTGCGTAACGCCAGCCGGGCGATGCACCGCGCGGTCCGGCTGCTTTTCCGCCCCCGCGAAGCCATCGGCAAAGATCTCATACTTCGCCGGATCGACAGGTTTTCCGCTGGCGAAGGGAACGAACACGACGTTGTATCCCTGCTGAGGCCCGGGCGCGCGGTTCCAGGAGCCGTGGAACGCGATGAAAGCGCCGCCCTTGTAGCGGGCCGGAAAGAGCGAGCCGCTATAGAAGAGCAGGCCGTCAGGCGCCCAGTGCGCGGGGAAGTACGCCTCTGGCGCCTTCTTCGTCGCGCAGTCACTGGCAGCCTTGCCGCCATCACCGCCGTACTCCGGCGCGAGCACCAGCTTGGCCTGCTGGCCATCGAAGTAGCAGTTCGGCCATCCGTAGTCGCCGCCATGCTCGATCTTCAACAGCTCCTCGGCTGGCAGATTCTGACCTTGATCGGCGGTGTACAGCTTCGTCCAGTTGTCAAAGAGCTGGTCGCGTCCGTGCTGGGTGGAGTAGAGCTGTCCGCCAGCATCGAAGGCGATTCCGACGGCGTTCCGGACGCCAGTGGCGTACCTCTCCGTGGGCGAGAACTTCTGGTTGGTCTTGTTCGCGTCATAGCGCCAGATGCCGCCGCGCGTCCGGAGCTCGGTGCACGGTTTGTGGCCGGGAGACTCGAGCGTGCGATTCTTGATCTGGCACGAGTTGGTCGCGGTGCCGACGTCCATGTATATGTTGCCGGTCGCATCGATCGCGAACGGGTGCATCGGATGATCGCCGTTGGCGGGAAGACCGCCGACGATCGTCTCCGAAGTGGCGGACGTCGGAGTCATGCTGTCTGTCGAGATCGCGTAGCGCACGATCCTCTTCGCAATCGTGTCGCCCTCTTCCGCGTAGAGCGCTCCCTTGTAGAGGCCAATACCCGTGCCGCCACCATTCTTGTGCTGCGCGTCGGGGCCGAATCGCTTGATGATGTCGGCCTTTCCATCGTTGTTCGTATCGCGCAGCGCGACCAGGAAACCGCCGGGATGCGTTGGGCCGGTATAGTAAGGACCGCTCCAGGTGTTGACGTAAACGTCGCCGTTGGAGGCAACCACGATGTGCCTGACGTGGCCGATCGTGTCGGCGAACACGGTCGCGCAGAAGCCATTGGGCAGGGTGATACCACCGTTGTCTCCCGCACATACGGAAGTGTTCGCGTTCTGCCTGCTGCTGGCGACGGTCGAGTCGCCAGAGGTCGTCCCCTCGGTTTTGGTGCACCCGATCAACGCGATCGCTGCCGCGGCGAACGCAAGCGACTGAGCAGGACCGCGAACCGCGCGCACAAACTTCCTTCCGTAAATCATTTCAACCTCTGCGGTGAGAGCCTCAAATTCCAGAGCAAGGGAGCGTCCATACGTTTCAACGCTTGTTCGGCATGCGGCGCCCGCTCACCGGACCGAGGTCGATCATGAGGGCGATCACGAGTCCGGCAACCGGCCAGAAGCTCCAGTGTCCGCCGAACCAGTTATGCACGGCTGAATACCAGAGAAGAGTCGTCGGGAGGAAGACGAAGCCAATGATCGGCCACAGGATATTGTCGAAGACGCCGCGGTACCAGTGGGTGAAGAACCAGAGCAGCGCGACCACGAGTCGCGGAGTGGCCAGGGCCATCAGAGTCATGATGCAGGGCATCGGTCAGGATTCCTCGCGCGCTCGGCGCTTCGAAGTGGACGATGTGGACGTTTCGATGATCCCCATTCTTGGTTCTGCCGCGCGGAGCTCGCTCCGTGCCTTCTCGCTTTTCAGGGCCATACGATCCGCATTGTTCGTGCGAGCCGCGCCGGCCAGCCAGACGAGCCAGAGGGAAGTGGCGGCACCGCTATCTGGTCAGCGCCGGAGTCTCGCGCCGATCGGCGAGCAGCTTGGCGGAGAAGCGCTGCGCCTCAGCAATGCGCTCGACCTCGACGGCGATGGCATCCACCGACTGCTGAAGCTGGTCGAAGCGCTGCTCCATCTGGAGTATGTTTGGCAGCTCGCGCTGCGGCGCCTTCCTCTGAACTCCGCGAACGAACCACACCGTGATGCCGGAGAGCGACGCGACCATACCCACGATGATGACCGCGACCACTGCAAAGTTTGCAACTTCAGGATCCATGGCGGACTCCGCAAAAGTTTGTCGGGATTTCCCACATAGAATACCTACGTAGCGCGCCCACGCGGGTTTCCATGAGCCGAGTCAAATTACTGAAGTCATGATCAAGCCGCGTAGCTACGACGCCATCGTCGTCGGACTGGGCGCCATGGGGAGCGCGACGCTCTTCCACCTCGCCCGTCACCGGCTGCGGGTGCTTGGTCTGGAGCAATATTCGCCGGGGCATACGCTTGGCTCGTCCCACGGGGACAGCCGGATCATTCGCGAGACCTACTTCGAGCATCCGCTGTACGTGCCGCTGGTCCAGCGAGCGCACGAATTGTGGCGCGAGCTGGAGGAGACGAGCGAAGCTTCGCTGATGAAGATCACGGGCGGCCTCATGATCGGCCCCAGCGACGGAACGGTCGTTGCCGGCACATTGCGAAGCGCGCGCGAGCACAATCTTCCGCACGAAGTTCTGACTCCGGCGCAGGTTCAGGAGCGATTCCCGGCATTTCAGCTCGCGTCGAACCTCGTCGCGGTGCTCGACCCACGGGCCGGCTACCTCGATCCGGAGGCGTGCAACAAGGCACATCTCGACGCGGCGCGCGCCGCCGGTGCGGAGACGCACTTCGACGAGCCCGTGCTCGAATGGAATCCGGATGGTGAAGGAGTTCGAGTACGAACTGGCGCCGGTACATACGCGGCGAATCGCGTGGTGCTTGCTGCCGGAGCCTGGAACACCGGACTTGCGCGCGATCTTCAGTTGCCGCTCACGGTCGAGCGACAATCAGTATTCTGGCTTGAGCCGAGCGGGCCGCCTGACGCGTACGAAGCGGAGCGCTTTCCCATTTACGCGTACGAATACAAAGCCGGCCACATCTGCTACGGCTTCCCTCGACTTCCCCGCGGTGTGAAGGCGTCGGTGATGCATGCGGGAGAGACTACGCGTGATCCCGATAAAGTCGAGCGCACCGTGAATGACGATGAAGCGAAGCCGCTCCGCGCGGCGCTGCGTCCGGTATTACCCGCTCTGTCGGAGGCGCCGGTCCGTGACCGTGGCATGTGCCTGTTTACCAACACGCCGGATCATGATTTCATCATCGACTTCCATCCGCTCCATCCGCAGGTGCTGATCTCGAGCCCGTGCTCGGGGCACGGATTCAAATTCGCGAGCGCGAT
>JAYWBE010000276.1:0-4962 GCA_043781715.1 Gemmatimonadaceae bacterium | reverse complement strand
CGCTCAAGATCCTTGGCGTAGGGCAGGCCCGCACGACAGGCCTCCGGCGCGGCGTCGTCTCCGATATCGAGGAGACGACCAAGTCGATCAAGAAAGCGATCGAAGATGCGGAAAGGATGGCGGGCATCAAGATCGACACGATCTACGCCGGGATCGCGGGCGAGCACGTGAGAGCGATGATCAGCAAGGGAATCGTCGCCGTGAACGGCGACGAGATATCGAAAGCCGACGTCGACCGCGCGAACGATGTGGCCCGCGCGCAACCCGTGCCGCAGGATCGGGAGCTGCTGCACGCGATCCCGCAGGAATATTCCGTCGACAAGAATCAGGGCATCCGCGACCCCATCGGGATGATCGGCACCCGCCTCGAGACGGAGATGTATCTCGTCACGATCGGCGCGTCGCCGGCGATGAATCTCCGCAAGTCAGTCGAAAGGGCCGGCTACCACGTTCGCGAGCTGGTGCTCGAGCCCCTCGCCAGCTCCCTCAGCGTGCTCACCGAAGACGAAAAGGAGCTCGGCGTCGCACTGGTGGAGATGGGCGCCGGCACGACCGACATCGCGGTCTTCCACGAAGGAAAGATTCGTCACCTGGGCACGGTCAATTACGGTGGCAACAACGTCACCAGCGACATCGTGCAGGGCATCGGCGTCACGCAGGCCGACGCCGAGCGGTTGAAGGAGAAATACGGCTGCGCGTACGAGCCGCTGGTCGACCCTCAGGACATCCTCCAGCTCCCGAGCACCGTCGCGCAGGGGGACCGGCACGTTCCGCGCGAGGTCCTAGCGCACATCATCCACCAGCGCATGGACGAGATCTTCAACCTCGTCCTCAGCGAGATCGAGCGAGCGGGCTTTGCGCAGCGTCTCAACGGTGGGGTCGTCATCACCGGCGGCGCGGCAGCAATGCAGGGTGTCGCGGAGCTCGCAGCCGACGTGTTCGGCACGGGAGTCAGGATTGGCTCTCCGGCGGAGAACATCGGCGGGCTGAGCGATTCCGTGGATGCCCCGCGCTTCGCCACAGTGGTGGGTCTCGCGCTCTACGGCGCGCATCGCTCGGCCGCGGGCTTCGCGCCGCCCAGCGGCAGGCACAGGGCGCTCGCGGGTGCCGGCGTGGACCGTTTCACGAAACGGATCAAGTCCTGGCTTGAGGATTTCTTCTAGCCGCTCGCTGCTCGTCGCGGCGCCTCGGTGCGCTGCGTCGTTCTCGATTCATTGCCGGTCGGTCGGGCGTGGGTATCCTCTTCGGGAGCTCTCGCCTGCAGCGTCGCCTGGCGGCTCGCTGCACCGCGCCGCTTAGCAGCGGCGCTGGCTGCGGCCGCTCCCTCAGATGGACACCCCCGCCCTCCTTCCCAACAGATTCGGAACGGCCCATTACCCCGCGCCGACACCGAAGTGGACGTCGAAGCCTCTCTCGCTAAGAACCAACCTCTCGCGCGCTTGCGCGCACCGGCGCTTCGCGCCGCCGGCCGTGACACGAAGTACCCCCGACGCGAGGTATCACCTGCGGATATCGAGGCGGCGGTGCGGGAGAACTTTAAGGCGAGTACGGGCCGAAGAACGCGTGTGGGTTACAGATCTGTGCAGGGCAGTGAGGACACCCTCGCCGACCACATGTGGAGATGCGAGTCGATGCGCACCGCTCCACGCGCGCCCTGCGAGAAAATCATAAAACTGCGGGCTCGAGAGCGCGTGTGGATAACTCGATTGGGACCGGTTGTACTTTTTTTGACCCACGTTCGTCTTTGCCTATGGTACTTATCGACTAACGGTCGTATACTAGCCCCAGATTTTTTTCCACAATCTTGTAGTGCCGGAGTTTCCCACCCGATGATATTCGAATTCGAGGAGAGCCAGTCACAAGCCGCCCGCATGAAGGTCGTGGGCGTGGGTGGTGGGGGCGGAAACGCCGTCAATCGTATGATCGAGGAGCACCTTGAAGGAGTCGAGTTCATCTCGGTCAACACCGATGCCCAGGCCCTCCTCAATTCCAAGTCAGACGTAAAAATCCAGATAGGTAAGAAGCTAACTCGAGGCCTTGGTGCTGGAGCGCGGCCGGAGATCGGGAAGCAGGCCATCGACGAGAACAGGGAAGAAGTCGCGCGTGCCATGCACAACGCCGACCTAGTCTTCGTGACCTGCGGCATGGGTGGTGGGACTGGAACGGGTGCCGCACCCGTCCTGTGTGAGCTCGCTCGCGCAGCTGGTGCCCTGACAGTCGGTATCGTCACCAAGCCATTCCTATTCGAAGGCCGCAAGCGCATGCGTCAGGCCGAGCTCGGCATCGCCGAGATGCGGAAGCACGTGGACACGATGATCGTAGTGCCGAACGAGCGACTCCTTGCCGTGGTCGGCAAAGGAATCCCGTTCCAGGACGCGCTCAAGAAGGCTGACGAGGTGCTGCTGCACGCCACTCAGGGCATTAGCTCCCTCATCAGCGTTACTGGGCTCGTGAACGTCGATTTCGCCGACGTCCGCACGGTCATGCAGGAAGGCGGGTCGGCCCTCATGGGCACCGGTATCGGCCGCGGTGAGAATCGCGCCGTCGAAGCGGCCCAGCAGGCGATCGCCAGCCCGCTCCTCGACAACGTTTCGGTGTCGGGGGCCACAGGCGTCCTCGTCAACATCACCGGTGGCGCCGATCTGACTCTCGGTGAAGTGCACCAGATCAACGAAATCATCCACGACGCGGTGGGTGAGGACGCGGAAATCATCTTCGGCGCCGTGCACGAGCCGGCGATGCAGGGCGAGATACGCGTTACGGTCATCGCGACCGGCTTCGACCGCCCGCAATCGGCCTCGGTTCAGGTGCCGAACATGATCGCGACACAATCTCCGATCGTGAGAGGCTCACCGGTCATTCCACTCCGTCCGACCCGCGGAAATGGCGTGATGAGAAACACACTCAATGAGATTCCGAGACGGAATATTCCGACGCCGCCGACCGGCAATCCGCCCGTGACTCCGGAGAGGGATCGGTCGTCTCCTGAGCAGGACCTGAGTGACATGGAAATTCCGACATTTATTCGAAGGCAGATGGATTGAAAAGGGTCAGCGTAAGGCCAGCGAGCTATGCAGTTGTGGCGATCATGGGTATGGTCGCCGTTTGGCTGACACCGTCCCTCGAGCCGAAGCAGATTTTTCCAATGGCGCCGGTCGTCGTCAGTCGACCCGGCCTCGAGCCCGCTGACTTTCTGCTCCAGCCTGTCGTAATCGAAGCCTCCAACACCGAGCTGGTCGACACCCTCCAGATATCGGGCGTCATCCACTCCAGCCTCTATAACGCGCTCAACGAGAGCGGCGTCGGCGTTCTACCGCCCTCTGCCCGTCATCAGCTCGCCTGGTCACTCGCCGACATCTTCGAGTACAAAGTCGACATGAGCCGCGACTTGAGGCAGGGTGACAAGTTCCACCTCCTGATTGAGCGGCTTCAGAAGCCCAACGGCGCGATCATCGTCCAGAAAGTCCTGGGCGCGCGTCTCGCCCTCTCCGGCGGGAGCAATCCACTCGAGGCGATTCACTTCGACACGCCGGGCTCGAGCACCGGGCAATACTACGACGCGAGCGGTATGTCGCTTCGGGCCGCTTTCCTCCGCGCGCCAGTGGCATTCCGCCGCATCAGCAGCATCTTCGGCGCTCGCAAGCATCCGATCTTTGGTGAGTGGCGGAATCACACCGGCACCGACTACGCAGCGGCGCAAGGCACGCCCGTCCGAGCGATCGGCGATGGCGTCGTGATCTTCGCCGGAATGAAGGGCGGATATGGCAACATGATCGACATCCGGCACCGCAACGGCATGGTGAGCCGCTACGGCCACATGCGGAACTTCGCGACGGGCATGCGCCCGGGTACCAGAGTCACCATGGGGTCCACCATTGGCTTCGTTGGCATGACCGGCTGGGCGACAGGCCCGCACCTCCACTTCGAGATACGCGTCGGCGGCGTGGCGCACGACCCGAAGCTGGCGCTTCAGAGCAGAGGCGGCGAGCCGATCCCGGCCAATGAGCGCACTCTCTTCCAGAAGATGAGAAATCAGACGCTGGCGAGCCTGAATCAATCACATTTGGCGAACGCGTCCGAGTAACGCCGTCAGAAGCTCGCAGGGCTTATCTTCAACCCGGACATGAATGTCCGGGTTTTTTTTGCCCTCAATCAGACAGCAAACCAAATGGCAGGCAGGATACTCCGGCGCGCGGGCGACGTACCCACCCGTTCGCTGTGGACCAAGATAAAGGACGTCGCGCTCACCGATGTCGCGGCGATAGCGCGCGGCGGGGCCATCGAGGGCTCGCTGGAGAATCTGGAACAGATCCTCCTTGAGGCCGACTTCGGCGTTCCCACCACGATGCGCCTTGTCGCGGAAATCGAAGGACAAGCGCGGCGCGGATTCATCAAGACGCAGGAGCAATTCCTCCACGCGCTGGAGAAAGCGATCGAGAGCTCCCTTCGCTCCGGAAACAGTGATCCCCGGTTCGTTCGGTCCGAGTCGGGACCCACGGTCGTGCTGGTGGTGGGGGTGAACGGCGCCGGAAAGACGACATTCATCGGGAAGCTCTCCGACTCTCTGAAGGCGAATAAGATATCGGTCCTCGTCGGTGCGGCCGACACCTTTCGCGCGGGAGCCATCGACCAGCTGCGGGCGTGGTCAGAGCGCACCGGGGCCGATTTCGTGGGCGGGAAGGCAGGCTCTGACCCCGCCGCGGTGGCGTTCGACGCCGTCGATGCCGGAATCAGTCGAGGCAAGGATGTCGTCATCGTCGATACTGCCGGCCGCCTTCATACGAGCGGATCACTGATGGACGAGATGAAGAAGATAGACCGCGTGATCGGCAAGAGGCTTCCTGGGGCGCCGCACGAGACCCTGCTGGTGCTCGACGGGACGATCGGACAGAACGCCGTCGCGCAGGCGAAGACTTTTGCCGAGGCGATTCCCATCACCGGTCTCGTGGTCACCAAGGTCGA
>JAYWBE010000275.1:0-1522 GCA_043781715.1 Gemmatimonadaceae bacterium | reverse complement strand
CTGCGTCATCGACGACGTAGTTGGCGTCGTCGGCGACTGCCAGGCGAACCATCTCGAGGCGGTCCTGTCCGGAGGCCACCGGGGGCATGTCGATCTTGAATGGCTGGGCGCCGGCCGGAACAAAAATCAGCCGATCGAGCTTGAGCGCTTCGCGGGCATCGGTCGCCATCAGCAGGTGGCCGACGTGGGGAGGATCGAACGTGCCCCCGAATACCCCAATGCGCACGGACTAGGTCGCCGGCATCGCTGGCGTCGCCGCCGTCGCAGGCGCGGGACCGCATTCCTTGAGGATTTCGTGGTCGCTCAGGTAAGCCTTTCGCATCGCGTCGCACAGCTCGCGCGCGTCCTCGGTATATCTGATCGCCCGATAAGCCTCCAGCAGCCTCAGGTACGCATCCCTGGTTTTCCTGGCGTTCGGATGCAGCCTGATCACGTCCTTGAAGTAGATGATCGCTGAATCGTACGCCTTCCGCTTGAGATAGAGATAACCCGTATCGTAGTCCTTCTCCGCGAACCACTCGTCCAGCCTGTCGAGCTCTTTCTTGGCGAGCGGCGCATAACGTGAATCGGGAAAGCTCGTGACAAGCGACTCGAATGCCGTTTGCGCGTTCTTGCCGTAGGTCGGGTCCAGCTGCGGTTGCCGCCATTCGCGCTCGTACGCAAGCCCGGACAGATAGAACGCATCGTCTACCAGCGTGTCCTGCGGGAACGCATCGACGAGGCGATTGTAGGTTCCCGCAGCCAGCAGGTTCTCTCCGTTACTCGCCTGCGACTGCGCCAGATAGTAGTACGCGAGCGGAAGCCGCGGATCGCGGGCGGAGAGATCGAGCGTCAGCTGCTCGAATGCCTTCGCCGCGTTGTCGTAGTGGCGCGCCTTGTACTCGGCGAGCGCTACCTGATACAGCTTGTCGGCTGAAGGGTAGCTCTTCGGATTGAATGGGGGCTTGCAAGCCAGCGGTGCCGCGAGCAGCAGGGCCAGCAATAATGATCTTGGCTTGAACATCCGTATGATATTACCCTCGGCGGCCGAGCATGTTCATGCGGATGGGCGTCCGATCGAATGGTACCGCACGCCCAGCTCCCGCATCTTCTCGACGTCGTAAAGATTTCTGCCATCGACGATGACCGGTTGCTTGAGCGTGCGCTTCACCCGCTCGAAATCCGGGTGCCGATACTCATTCCAGTCAGTGACCACTACCAGCGCGTCCGCACCCACGAGCGCCTCATAGTTAGTCTCCGCGTAATCTATTCGGTTGCCAAACAAAGCTCGTGCGTGTTCGAGAGCGGCCGGGTCGTGCGCACAGACCGCAGCACCTTCTTTGAGCAGAGAATCGATCAGAGTCAGCGACGGCGCCTCGCGCATGTCGTCCGTCCCCGGCTTGAAGGCGAGGCCCCAAAGCGCTATCCGGCGGCCGGCGAGGGTCTCTCCGAGCGCATGCTTTACTTTCTCGACCAGCACCTTTTTCTGGCGTTCATTTGCCGATTCGACCGCGGCCAGAACCTGCAACGGTGCGCCGCATTC
>JAYWBE010000274.1:0-1523 GCA_043781715.1 Gemmatimonadaceae bacterium | reverse complement strand
TGGCCGATCAGACGCAGGCCGCGGCTGACGACGTTGTGAAGATGACCGAGAGCGTGACGACGCGCGTCCTCGCGACTTCGAAGGCGATGGAGCAGGGTGTGATACAGGTGGGCGAGATCGAGCGGGTGAGCCGCGAGCTGGATAGCGCGCTCTCGACGATTCTCGCGGCAGCCGAGAGAGCGCGAGCCGCCGCGTCGGCGGTGACGACGGCTGCAACCGAGAATGCGCGCGCAGTCGATTCGGCCGCCACAAATCTCGGATTGGTGGCGCGCACGGCCGAGAGCCACGCGACGGCGGCGATGCAGGTCAGCGCGTCGACCGAGGAGCAGAGCGCGGCGTGCGAGCAGATGAGCATGGCATCCACGCAGCTGTTCCATGGAAGCCACGTGTTGAGGGATCTCGTCGGCGAGCTCAAGACCCAGACTCCGGTAACCCCGCTCGCAACCGAAGCTATCGGCGAGGACGTCCCTCATCCCAGACTGACGCCGCCGAATCCACGTCCCCCGCTAGCAAGAAAGGTCGCGTAAGCGACCTTTCTTGTTCTAGTCCACAGCCAGCTTTGAACTAGAGTCAATCGCGCGGTCGGTCGGCGTGGGGTCCTCTTCGGCTCCAGGCTCTCGCTAGTGGTGCCACCAGTCTGCAACACGCTGCCAAGCGTCGCTTCCCATCGGCTAGGTCAACCGATCTCTCTGTCGCTCGTGGGTTGTCGCCTGCGAGGACCCCGCGCCTCCGTCGCCGCCGAGATCTAGTCGAAGTGGCGCCGCGGTCCGTGACAACAAACTGCACGCGCTCGCGCGCTGCGAGGCCGATGACTTTACCCACCTGTCCGGTGCTGATGCGCAAGTCCGCCCGCGCGAATGGTTGCGAGCAGTGACCTTCGCCCGAGACTACGGCCGCCTGCGGCGGCCGAGCGTCGTTATGATGCTCGACCGGGAAAGAGGAGGAGTGTGCTCGGAGGGAGCGGCCGCAGCCAGCGCCGCTGCAAGGCGCCGCGGTGACGCGAGCCGCAAGGCGAAGCGGCAGGGGAGAGCTCCGGAAGATCAAGAATTCGACTCGCACATCGGACATCCCTGTCATCATACTGAGCGGGAGCATCGACGCCGCGGGTCAGGAGCGAGTGCGGGTACTGGGCGCCGCCGCGGTCCTGTCCAAGCCGCTCGTGCCAGAGGAGCTTTTCCAGGCCGTTACCGCAGCGCTCTGAGCCAGGCTCCGGACGTCGCGCCGTGAGAGCACCGGCGGACTTTCGTTCGACCACTGGCATCCGCTCTCTGACGGCGGTCGCCGTGTAAGTTTCAGGAGAGAGCCGATCCAGTGAATTCCGCATCCTCCCCAGCTCGACCCAAATCAGCGCCGCCAGCCGTGGTTCTCCTCAGCGGAGGACTCGACTCGACGACCGTGCTCGCGATTGCCCGGAGCGAAGGCTTTGCCGTCCACGCTCTCACGTTCAGATACGGCCAGCGCCACTCGGCTGAGATCGACGCGGCTAGGAGAATCGCGCGGAGCGCCTGCGTCGTGCGCCACCA
>JAYWBE010000273.1:0-1526 GCA_043781715.1 Gemmatimonadaceae bacterium | reverse complement strand
GCAGCGCGTCGGAGCGCTGTAGCTTCGCCCGCTGCACCACATCGTCGATCGATGCGAAGCGGTCCCAGCCTCTCGCTGCTTTCAGCGCGTCGAGAGATTTCTCGCCGAGCCCGCGGATGTGCCGCCAGCCGATTCTGAGCGCCGGCCTGTCCGCATTCTCCGTCGGCTCGGTGATGCACTCCCAGTCGCCATCTCGCATGCAGGTCGGAAGAACTTTCAGCCCGTGACGTCTTGCGTCGTGGATGAGAGTAGAGGGCGGATAGAATCCCATCGGCCACGAATTCAACAGCCCCGCGTAGAACTCCGCCGTGTAGTGCGCCTTGAGGTACCCGGTCGCGTACGCGATGAGGGCGAAGCTCCACGCATGCGACTCGGGGAATCCATAGTTGGCGAAGCTCCTCAGGTCCTCCGCGATCCTTGCCGCGACCGGCTCGTCCACTCCCCGCTCCACCATCCGCATGCGCAGCTGCTCGAGCACCCGCATCAGTCTGTCGATCTTCCGCACGTGGCCCATCGTGCGCCGCAGCTCGTCGGCCTGTGCCGCCGAGTAGCCGCCGAGCTTCATGGCGATCGCCATCGCCTGCTCCTGGAAGATCGGAATTCCCTGCGTGCGCTTGAGAATCGGCTCCAGATCGGGATGCGCGTACGTCACGGGCTCGAGTCCGCGCCGCCGGGCCGTGTATGGATGGACGAAGCGCGCCTGAATCGGACCGGGTCGAATGAGCGCCACCTGCACCACGATGTCGTACAGTCTGTCCGGCTTGGTGTGCAGCACCGACGCGATCTGCGCGCGGCTCTCGATCTGGAAGGTGCCGATCGTCTCGCCGTGCGCGATCAGGTCGTATGTCTTGGGATCGTCGGGAGGCAGCTTGTACATCTCCGGTCTCGTTCCGGTGCGCACCTCGATCATGTCGAACGCGCGTCTCACCAGCGAGAGAGCGCCGAGTCCGAGAAAATCGAACTTCGGCACGCCGACGGCATCGAGATCGTCCTTGTCGAACTGGAGAATCGTGCGGCCCATCGTCGTGTGCTCGACCGGCATGTAGTCGCCAATTGGAGCCGACGACAACACGAACCCGCCGACGTGCGTCGCGCGCAGCCGCGGCACTCCTTCGAACGCCGCCATCGCCGCGAGAGTTGCCTTGCCGCGCGGATCGCTGAAATCGAGCCCGAGCTTGGGAGCGAGAATCCCCTCCACGTACTTCGCTCCTTCGGCTGGATCGCTCCAGTGAATCCTCTTGGAGAGATTCGTCGCCATCTCCACCGGATAACCGAACGCGCGCATGGAATCCCGAATCGCGTTCGGTCCGCGATACGTCTGCACGATGCACGTGATCGCGGCCTTGGCGCGATTGTATTTCTCGTAGACGTAGTCGAGCACCTCTTCACGCCGGTCGTGCTCGATGTCCACATCGATGTCGGGAGCCTCGGTCTGCCCATCGACGCGGATCTCGGAGAGAAATCGCTCGAACAGAAGTCCGTGCCGCACCGGATCGACAGCGGTGATCGCGAGACAGTACGCCACC
>JAYWBE010000272.1:0-5015 GCA_043781715.1 Gemmatimonadaceae bacterium | reverse complement strand
AGCTCACGGCTGACATGTTCGGCTACTGGGAGTCGGCGGCAAAGAGGTCGGTCAACGATTTCGAGGCGGTGGTGAGGCCCCGGTTCCCCGCGATCGATGCGCTGCTGGCGCGCGGCGACCGGCACGGCCTCTTCTATAGAATGAGCGGATCCGGGTCGACCGTGTTCAAGGTGCCCGGAATCCATACGCGACACGTGGAGGGCAACCCGGATCTCCCTCCACTGCAAATTCCAAAGGGAACGAAAATCATCGTAACCCGCACGGCCGAGAGCGTTGTCCCTGTGGAGCTTCTGGACTAGCTTTCGCTCTCCGCTGCCCCTTCGTCCAATGGCAGGACATCGGTCTTTGGATCCGGTAATGGTGGTTCGAATCCACCAGGGGCAATTGATCCAGGTCCTTTGCCCACTTAACTTGTAAGGCTGCATGGACGGATTATCCGTACCCGCTCATGGCTTCAAACTCATCGCCGGGCCCGGGAACCCGGAACTGTGCGTTGAGATAGCGCGAACGCTGGATGTTCCGTTCTGCAAGACGACGGTCACCCGCTTCGCCGACGGCGAGATTTTCGTCCGCATCGACGAGAACGTCAGGGGGAACGACGTCTTCATCGTGCAGCCGACAAATCCGCCGGCCGACAACATCATGGAGTTGTTGCTCCTGATCGACGCGGCACGCAGGGCATCGGCGGCGCGTATCACATGCGTGATGCCGTACTACGGATACTCGAGGCAGGACCGAAAGGACCAGCCGAGAGTGGCGATAGGCGCCAAGCTGCTCGCGAACATGATCGTCACCGCTGGTGCAAACCGTGTTCTGGGATTGGATTTTCATCAGCACCAGCTGCAGGGGTTTTTCGATGTTCCGGTGGATCACCTGTACGCGGCGCCGGTGTTCGTTTCGCATTACAGAAAAATGGATTTGCACGACCTCGTCGTCGTCGCGCCGGATGTAGGCTCGGCAAAAATGGCCCGAGGGTTCGCAAAACGACTCAACGGCTCGCTCGCGATCATCGACAAGAGACGGCCGAAGGCGAATGTGTCGGAAGTCGTCAACGTCGTCGGTGAAGTTGAAGGGAGGGACTGTTTGCTCGCGGACGATATGATCGACACCGCCGGCACTGTGTCCGAAGCGGCCAAGGCACTGAAAGATCTCGGAGCACGAGATGTGTACGTTTGCGCCACGCACGCGCTTCTTTCGGGACCAGCGGTAGAGAGACTCTCAAGGGCGCCGATCAAGGAGGTGACGGTAACCGATACCGTCATGATTCCGAAGGCGAAGAGATTCTCGACGCTGTGCGTGTTGTCGGTTGGCGAGCTGCTGTCGAAGGCGATTCGCTACATACACAGCGAGCAGTCGGTGAGCTCCCTGTTCGAGCAATAGAGGTTGAGATGGCTGAAGTGATCGGGAAAGTCGCGAAAGAGTTCGCGGCTACAGTTTTGGACTTTATCGAATGGGCGTTCGACAAGTTGTTCGCGCCCATAGGGAAGAACTAGTCATGGCAATAGTCTCATTTAACGCGACAGCTCGCGACATTTCAGGAAAGGGCGCCGCCCGCTCTCTTCGCCGCCAGGGACAAGTCCCCGCGGTGATCTACGGCCACGGACGCGATCCCCAGCCGCTCTCGCTCAACGCGCGTGATCTCGACAAGATGCTCGGGCACATCCAGGCCGAGAGCACCGTCATTGAGATGACGGTCGGTGGACAGACTGCGAAGACGCTCATTCGTGAGATCCAGCGCCATCCGATCAAGCGCCAGATCCTTCATGTCGATTTCCAGGCGCTCGTCGCCGGCGAGAAGGTCACCGTCAACATACCGATCGTCCTCAACGGAATTCCGGAAGGCGTGCGGCTCGAGGGCGGAGTTCTCGATCAGACGCTCCGCGAGCTCGAGATCGAGGTGGATCCGTCGGACATTCCGGATCACGTCGAGATCGATGTCACCAACATGGTGATCGGTGACTCGCTCCACGTCAGCGACATCAAGCTTCCCGCGGGCGTAAAGGTTCTCGACGATCCCGAGACTTCGGTCGCGGTTCTTGCCGCGCCGCGCGCGGTGATCGAGGAAGCCCCGGCTGTCGAGGCAGTTGAGGGTGCGGCCGAGGGCGCGACTGAGCCCGAAGTCATCGGCAAGGGCCCGGGTGACGAGGAAGAGGGTGAGGGCGGCGGAGAGTCGCCCGCCAAGAAGTAATTATTGGATAACCCTTGAAGGTCATAGTCGGTCTCGGGAATCCGGGCCGCGAGTACGCCGCGACACGTCACAACGTCGGCTGGTGGTTGATCGACCACCTCGCCGACGTTTGGCGTTTTGACGGCTGGAAGAAAGACGGCGAGTCGCAGGTAGCGAACGGGATAGTCACGGGTGTGAAGGTCCGGCTGGTGAAGCCGCAGACGTTCATGAACTTGAGCGGCCAGGCGCTCAGGACCTATGTTCGCCGGCCATTCTGGAGTGCCGCAAAGGATCTGCTCGTGGTGGTGGACGAGGTGCAGCTGCCCGTCGGGCGCACTCGCGTTCGCGCGCGGGGAAGTGCCGGCGGGCACAATGGGCTGAAGAGCGTCGAGCACTCACTCGGGACACGGGATTACGCTCGACTCCGAATCGGCGTTGGCCCGAGCGACGAGCGGAAGGGCATCTACAAGGATCTCGCCGACTTCGTGCTGTCGCCATTTGCGCGCGACGAGCGCGACGACGTTCTCGCGCTGATGCCGCAGCTCACAGCGATCGCTGAGAGCTGGCTCCGCGACGGAGTAGAGAAGGCGATGAACCTGTACAATCGGAATCCCGAGCCGGATCCCGACACCTGAAACGCAACTCTCAGAAATGCTGAAACTCGGTATCGTCGGCCTCCCCAACGTCGGGAAATCGACACTGTTCAACGCCCTCACTTCGGCGAAGGCGGAAGCGGCGAATTATCCCTTCTGCACCGTCGAGCCGAACGTCGGTATGGTGGAGGTTCCCGACGCCCGTCTCGGCGAGCTCACGCGCGTCGTGCAGCCGAAACGAACGGTGCCGGCAGTCGTTCAGTTCGTGGACATCGCCGGCCTCGTAAAAGGCGCGGCCGAGGGTGAGGGACTGGGCAACAAGTTCCTGTCCAACATTCGCGAAACCGACGCTATAGTCCACGTCGTGCGCTGCTTCGAGGACCCCGATGTCACGCACGTCATGGGAGCGGTCGATCCCGTGCGCGATCGTGAGGTGATCGAGTTCGAGCTGGCGATCGCCGACCTCGCTTCGCTCGAGAAGCGTCTGGACAAGACCCGCCGCGCCGCGCGGACCGGGGACAAGGAGGCGATGGCGGAGCTGCCGGTGCTGGAGAAGGGGTACGGCTTTCTCAAAGAAGGCAGAGGGTTGTGGGAGGCGCGTCTCACCGCCGATGAAAAAGCGGTTCTCGCTCCGCTGACGCTGCTCACCGTGAAACCGGTTCTCTATGCAGCGAACGTGAGCGATGCCGAGCTCGCGGGCGAGGAAGGTCCGCATCTCAAGGCGTTGCGAGAGGCTGTGAAGAAGAGTGGAGAGGAAGCGGGCGTGGTCCCTTTCTCAGCGAAAATCGAAGCCGAGCTGGCCGAGCTGCCGGCTGAGGATCGCGCCGATTTTCTGTCTTCGCTCGGACTCGAGTCGGCGGGACTCGACCGGCTCATTCAGGCAGGCTACAAGCTGCTTGGCCTCGAAACCTACTTCACGGCGGGAGAGCAGGAAGTTCGTGCATGGACCATCCACCACGGCGACACCGCGCCCAAAGCCGCCGCGGTGATACACACGGACTTCGAGCGCGGGTTTATTCGAGCCGAGACCGTCTCCTACGATTCCTTCATCGGGAACCAAGGCTGGAAAGGCGCGCGCGAAAAAGGAGTGGTCAGGTCAGAAGGAAAGGAGTACGTCGTTCAGGACGGTGACGTACTCCTCTTCCGGTTCAACGTCTAGGGATGCTGTCTCGTTACTACTTAAGCGCTACCTGCCCGCGAATCTCACCAGCTTGATTCGCCGCCGTATGGACGTTCACGTACGCATTTCCGTTGTTGAACAACACTCTCAAGGAATCGAGAGAGATGTTCGCGTTGTTCGCGTTCGTGATGGTGCCCGAACCGACCACGCCGTTGAGTGTTCCGCTGTTTCCATTGGGCAGAAACAGGTTGAAGATCACGGGCCCGCTTACAGTAGCGGAGCCGAGGTGAATGTGCGACGCGAACACGCCGGTCATGCCGGTAAGCTCCATTGTCCAGTTTATCACGGATCCGTTATCAACGAATGTCGTGACGCCAGTCCCCGTCGTCGTCTTGGCGGTGGGGAGTTCGTTCGCGGGTGACATGGTGGCGACGTATTGCTTTGGGCCGGGCGATGTGCTGTCACCGCAGCTCGTCGCAACGGCAGCAACAACAACCGCTGCAATTAGGCCGAGGGCTAGCGTGCTTACCGTTCTGCGCATGAAACCTCCGGGAGGGCGCACGATAGAAGCTAGACCATACCCGCAACCCAGAAAGGCTGCAAGCGCCAATGACCGCTGAGGCGTGGCGAGCAGTATGTCTGGGACGGCGGACGGCAGAGAGGGCAACTTGGCCCATTCCCCCGCGCAAAAAAAGCCGATCAGACGGTTGAAGTTGATGCCCTGACAGGGTAGGTTTCCCCTCTCACAACGGCCAGAATGCTGGCCTTCACACCTTCCTCCCACTTAGGCAACCAGATGGGGGGCGGATCATGACCAAAAGGAGGATTGCCTAGTGCCTCGCACATACGAGGCGGTCTACATCTTCGACTCGACTCTCGAAGACGCCGCCATCAACGACAAAATCACGCGCATCCACGGGCTCCTCGGTACCAAGGAGCAGCCCGAGGTCACGCACTGGGGCCGGCGACAGCTCGCCTACTCCATCGGTCCCCGCGACAACGGCTACTACGTCGTCTCCAAGTTCGCGACCGAGCCCACCACCCTGCCCGAGTACGAGCGCGCCCTCAAGCTCGACGACGGCGTCATCCGCTACCTCATCACGCTGCACGAGCACGAAGTCGGCGCTCCGCCGCA
>JAYWBE010000271.1:0-1541 GCA_043781715.1 Gemmatimonadaceae bacterium | reverse complement strand
ACGTATTTCGAGAAGGGCGATTACACCGTCTGGGCCTTCGACAATCCGCGCGGACTGAAGAAGACTGCGTTCCGGCCGAGCGGAGCGAATCTGGCGGTCGGGATGCTGCCCGTGGATTCACCCACAGTTCCAAAAACCGGCTTTGATTCGCTGACGCTGAGGCCGAGAGCCGGCGAGCCGACGTCTACGTATCGCGCGCCGGCCGGCTCGCGCCAATCCTCGCAGCTACCCTCGCAGGAGACCGTGGCCGATCTTCCGCCGAACGTCGCGGTTCTAATTTCCGATCCACTGTACGGGCTGCCGGACACCAGCAGGTTCAAGGAGCGCCCCTACCACGTCACCTTCCATCCCGATTACATCGCCGATCCGTCTATCGGATACGCACAAGGCTACGGCGCCGCAGGCGGAACTGCTTTCGTTTTCAGCGACCTGCTCGGGAACCATCAGCTTGCGCTGGCTGGCAATGTCTACGGCCGGCTGAGCGACGCGAGCGCTTTCGTCGGCTACGCCAATCTGAGCCACCGCCTTCAGTATTCGACTGGCATCTCCCAGAATCCGGTCTACGTACCGATCAGCGGAGGCACCCGTAGTGATTCGACAGGACAGGTTCTACGCTTTCAGAACGACTACCTCCGGTACGTCGTCCGGAATCTTTTCATCACCGGGCAATATCCCTTCAATCGCTTCACGCGCCTCGAAACCGGAGTACAGCTGAATAGCATCTCGGAGGGCTTCGTTTCAGTCTTCCAGGACTGCAACCTGGCTGGGTATTGCTCGAACGTCCAGTTCAAGAACGCCGGGACTTTGCCGACGATCAACTACGTCACTCCATCGACTGCGTTTGTGTCCGACAACACACTCTTCGGCACCACGGGCCCGGTGATTGGGCGCAGGATGAGGTTCCAGGTTTCGCAAAGCGTCGGCAAGCTGAACTTCAGCGATTTCCTCGTCGACTACCGCCGGTACGACCCGATCATCTTCAACACGCTGACTTTCGCGACGAGGTTCCTTAGCTCCGTCTCGGTGGGGCGCGATGAGACTTTCTTCCCGAAGTACATCGGGCGCCCCGATTTCATCCGAGGCTACGACCGCGCAAACTTCAGCTTCGTCGACTGTACGTCGATCATCGGCGGCGGACAGGCGCAGTGCAACAATGCGCAGCTCGCGGGCAGCAGAGTGGCGGTCGCGAACGCCGAGCTGCGCTTCCCGATCATCCGCCGGTTTGATGTCGGAAGCAGCTTTGGCCTGCCACCTTTGGATGGGCTAATCTTCTACGACGCCGGTCTGGCGTGGAGCAAGGGTCAGACTGCGCACCTCGGCCGCGCTCCATCGGGCAGCGATCCGAACCTCGATCGTTATCCGCTCACCAGCTGGGGCGCAGGCCTCCGGGTGAATCTGTTCAACCTGGCCATTCTGCGCTGGGATTACGCGGTACCAATGGCTACCGGACGCAAGCCGAACTGGACTTTCTCGTTGGGAGCGAGCTACTAACCGTTGCGTCACCTCCTACTGCTGGCGCTGCTCTGTGCAGCCTGCACGAA
>JAYWBE010000270.1:0-14668 GCA_043781715.1 Gemmatimonadaceae bacterium | reverse complement strand
CGTGGAATCGATGGAGGGAACGTTTCGGAGCCGAATAATCAGCACCTTCGGCTTCCCGGCGATCTGGCCGAGCGTGTCCTTGAACGTTTCGGCGGCGCCAAAGAAGAACGGCCCATTGATCTCGAAGACCTCCACACCCGCCGGCACCACGCGTCGCATCACCGCGTTCGGATCTGTGGCGTACGGGTCGTCACCGTCTTCCAGCTCGCGGGTGATGGCGCTGACATTCGTCACTTGAGCCATGCGCCGCATGAAAAGGAACGCCGAAGCCACCATTCCCACCTCGATCGCCACTGTCAGATCTACAAGAACGGTCAGCAGGAAAGTTGTGATGAGCACCAAAACATCGCTCTTTGGCGCGGAGAGTTCGGCGATGAACGTGTGCCACTCGCTCATGTGGTATGCGACGACGACCAGGATCGCGGCGAGCGTTGCCATTGGAATGAGGCCCGCCCAACGGCCGAAGAACAACGTTATGACAAGCAGCGTAAGCGCGTGGACGATGCCGGCTACCGGCGTGCGTCCACCATTCTTTACATTCGTGGCAGTGCGAGCGATGGCTCCCGTCGCCGGAATTCCGCCGAAGAGCGGCGAGGCGATGTTTGCTATTCCTTGCGCAACGAGCTCCATGTTCGAGCGGTGGCGGCCGCCGATCATGCCATCGGCCACCACCGCGGACAGCAGAGACTCGACTGCGGCGAGCATCGCTATCGTGAACGCTGGTCCCACGAGCGCGGTCGCCTGGGCAAGCGAAACGTGCGGAAGCGCTGGGTGAGGGAACGATGCGCTAATGCTTCCAAAGCGGCTGCCGATCGTCTCGACCGGCCAATGCAATGCGTGCGCAACCGCAGTGGACACCAACAAGGCGACAAAGGGCCCCGGAATACGCCTGCTGAACCGCGGCCAGATCAATATGATCGCCAATGCCAGCGCGCTCACGGCAACAGCATATGGATTCACCGAGTGAGCGTTTCCGATCAGCGCCTGCCACTTCGCGAGAAAGTCCGCAGGCACGGCGTTCATATGCAAGCCGAAAAAGTCCTTGATTTCACTCGAGAGGATGATGATCGCGATGCCGCTCGTAAATCCCACTACGACGGGGTGTGGCACGAACTTTATCACCGCGCCGAGTCGAACCGCGCCGATTAAGACGAGAAAGACGCCCGCCATGAAAGTCGCTACGGCTAATCCGTCGTATCCGTAGCGCTGCACGATCCCGTAGACGATGACCACGAATGCTCCGGTCGGACCCCCGATCTGCACGCGAGAGCCCCCCAGAGCCGAGATGATGAATCCCGCGACGATAGCGGTCCACAATCCACGATCCGGCGTGACACCGCTCGCGATCGCGAAAGCGATGGCAAGCGGGAGCGCCACAATACCAACGATGATACCTGCCGTGAGATCGCTAGTGAACTCGGCGCGGGAATACGACTTTAGTGTCGTGAATAACTTCGGAACGAGCAAAGAATACTCCCTCTCAGACGGAGCGATGTGTGACGCGAAACACTGGAGCGGCGAGAGCGATCACTGCCGCGCGCGATTGCTGCCGGTCAGGGCTTGGCCGCCGTAGCCGATGGGCGCTCGTTCCTGACGGAGAATCCTTGGCGGGTGCCGATCAGCTCACCGAGCGCGTCGAGAAAGGCACGTTCATCGCTCGAGAGCCCGAGACTCTTCGCGTCTCTCCCATCTTGACGTTGAACACTGGTTCAATATACTGGATCATAAAATGGGTGGTCAAACAATCGTAGTGGTCGAGGCAGGAGGAGCTGGTCCGGCCGTATTTCCAATCACGGCCGACGGTAATATTCAGGCTCGTCCGACGTTCCGCGCCTCGCCGTTTGGCAAAGTCCCTTTTCCCCAGGAACAGTGCAGCTGACACTCCGTCAGACCGCGAGCTATCTCGGAGTCAACGACACAACGGTCCGCCGCTGGATAAACCAGCGAGGTCTGCCGGCGCACTCGGTTGACGAGCAGATGTACTTCAATCCGATCGAGCTGTGGGAGTGGGCCGTCGAAGCGGGAGTCCCGGTTTCCCGCGCGCTGCTCGAAGACGCTCGCCGATCTCCCGACGAAGTCCCGCCGCTGGCGGAGCTGCTGCGGGAGGGTGGGATCTTTCTCGATGTGGAAGGCAGCACGAAGCACCAGATCCTGGCGGCATTTGTGGAGCGGCTGCCGCTTCCGCCGGAACAGGACCGCCGATTCCTGTTGGAGGTTCTCGAAGCACGCGAGGCTCTGGGCTCGACGGGCATTGGGGATGGCATCGCCATTCCGCATGTGCGGAATCCGATCGTACTCCACGTCGCTCGCCCATTCCTGACGCTTTGCCTGTTGCGCAATCCAGTGGAATTCGGGGCCATGGACGGTAAACCCGTGCATGCGCTGTTCATGGTGGTGAGTCCCACCGTGCCGATGCACCTACGAATTCTCGCGCGTCTCGGCTTTGTCCTGCGCGACAGCACCCTCCGGCAAATGCTTGGCTCGGCCGCAGACGCCGGTGAAATCCTCGATCGTCTGGACTTCATCGAGACGTCGCGCAACACGGGCTCGTTCCAGGCGCAGCGCCGAGAGCCGCTGGAATGATTCTCCTGCTCGGCGGACTTTCCCTTTTCGTGGCTGCCGCGTTGGCGGTGATCAGCATGCGAAACCATCAACGCGGCAATGCGGTGTTCGCCACGCTGGTGGTCGCGGGATGTGGCCTCGGTGCTGTGCCCGCCATCCAGGTCCTTTATTCCGGAACGGCCAGGAGCTCCGTGTTCGGGAGCGCCCTTCCCGGTGGCGACTGGATCATCGGCATCGATCCTCTTTCGGCGGTGTTCTTGATCGCGCTGTTCGTCGTAGGTGCCGCAGCCGCTGTGTACGGAGTCGGCTACATGGCGTTCGATTCACGCACTCCGGCGTGGCCGAGTCACGCGCTCTTCGCTTTGGAGCTGGTCGCACTGGCGCTGGTGCTTTGCGCACAGGCGATCATGCCGTTCATGGGTGCGTGGGAGCTCATGGCAATCGGCTCACTACTCCTCATCCTCACGGAATACCACCAAGCCGAGGCGCGCCGAGCGGGGTTGATCTACATCGTCGCCACGCACGTAGGAACTCTGGCGCTGTTCGCGATGTTCGCGGTGCTGGCGCGGTCAAGCAGCGACTGGTCCTTCAGCGCGCTCGCGACGGGCACAACGAGCCCAAGCGGCGCCCGGATAGCGGTGCTTGCTCTTGCTCTTGTCGGGTTCGGCGTGAAGGCCGGGTTTTTTCCGCTCCATTTCTGGCTTCCGCCAGCCCACGCCGCAGCGCCGTCTCATGTATCCGCTCTTTTTTCCGGCGTCCTCATCAAGGTTGGGATTTACGGACTGCTGCGGGTGATCACGCTCGTTGGGCCTCCGCCCGCCTGGTGGGGATGGCTCGTGCTCGGACTCGGTCTGTCTTCCGCAGTGCTCGGCGTGCTGTGGGCGCTGGCACAACACGATATCAAACGCCTGCTCGCGTATCACAGCGTCGAGAACATCGGCATCATCCTGATGGGATTGGGTGCTGGTGCGTTAGGAACCGCATACGGGCACCCATCGCTCGCGATTCTCGGCTACGGCGCGGCGCTACTCCATACGCTCAATCACGCGCTCTTCAAGAGCATTCTGTTTCTTGCTGCTGGCGCTGTGTACCGCCTGACGGGCACGCGCAATATGGAGGAGCTTGGCGGGTTGGCGCGCCGCGTGCCGCTGACATGGCTGGCGTTCGTCGTGGGGTCAGCGGCGATCATCGGCGTGCCACCGCTCAATGGTTTCGTGAGCGAATGGCTGGTGTTTCAGACGCTCTTTCGCGCCGGTTTTTCCGCAGATGCCCTGCGCATCGCCGTACTCGCGGTGCCTGGTCTGGCGTTGGTGGGTGGATTGGCGCTCGCCTGCTTCGTCAAGGTCGGCGGAGTTGTCTTTCTCGGAACAGCTCGAAGCCAACGGAGTCTGACCGCCTCCAAGCCGGGTCTTTTGCTGGATGGTCCGCCGCTCGTACTCGCCGCGGTTTGCGTGTTCATCGGCTGCCTGCCCGTGCTGGTCGTTCCGCCCATGTTGATCGCGGGAGGATTCGTGGCGGGGGTGACAGTACCGCCATCCGAAGCCAGAGCGATGGCAGCAGCGGTAGGCGCGAAAGAGATCTCCATATTGGCGGCCGTTCTGGCGCTTACCGCCGCGGGCATCTGGCTGATCGCGCAGCGACTGCGCAGAACCGCTCCGGTGCGGCAATCCGAAACCTGGAGTTGCGGATATCCGCTGCCGAGCGCGCGCATGCAGTACACAGCTTCTTCGTTCGCTGCACCGCTGCTCGAGATCTTCGGCAGGTTAAGCGGGGTTCGGACACATAAAGGCGTCAGCGTCTTTCATTCCGAACCCGTCGACCTGATTCTGGACGGCGCGGTTGTACCTTGGTGGGCAGTCATCGAGCGCGCCGCGCTCCGACTCCGGCCGCTCCAGCAAGGGCGCCTGAGCCGCTACTTGATGTACGTGATCAGCACAGTCGTAGCTCTGCTGGCATATCTGCTCGTGCGCGCGGGCGACCGGTGATGCCGGCGCCGGAGTTCATGATGCGCGCGGCAACGCTCGTCATCGTAATGCTGCTCGCGCCGCTCATCCCGGGCATCGCCAGCCGGACTCGGTCGATTCTCACGGCGCGCCGAGGCGCGCCCGTGTGGCAACTCTATTCAGATCTGTGGAAGCTCCTCCGGCGCGGCTACGTGTATTCTCGTACGACAACCGTGATTTTCCGTCTCGTGCCGATCGCGCTGGTGGCTTGCGTTGTTGTCGCTGCCTCGATGCTGCCCCTGGATGGCCGCTCGGCCATGCTCCGATTTCCCGGCGATGTCGTTGCCTTTGCATACGTATTGGCACTCGGACGATTTGTGCTGGTGCTCGGCGCGCTGGATACGGGCTCGAGTTTCGAGGGCATGGGCGCGAGCCGCGAGGTGACCTTTGCGGCGCTAGTCGAGTTTGGTTTTTTCATCGCGCTGGCGTCACTCAGTGTCGCGACGCACGAGCTGTCGCTTAGCGGCATGCTCGGCTCGCCGGCGCTGGCTGACACGTGGTCGTCCTCTGCGCCAGCTCTCATCATGATCGTTGGCGGTCTGTTCGTGCTGCTCCTGGCGGAATGCTCCCGCTCGCCAGTCGACGATCCAACCACGCATCTCGAGCTGACGATGATTCATGAAGTGATCGTGCTTGATCACAGCGGACCCGACCTCGCGATGATCCTTTATGCCAACGCGTTGAAGCTCTCAGTCATGGGCGCGCTGCTGGCGCGCGTCACAATACCCGCCATGGAGCTTTCGTACGCGATGCGTCTGGGTGTTCTGGTTGCCGGCCTGTTCGCGGTCGGCGTTGGCATTGGGGTCGTAGAGTCCGCGATGGCTCGTCTGCGGCTGCCGAAAGTGCCGCTGTACATCGCCGGCGGGTCAGCTCTCTCCGCTTTTGCCCTCATACTCCTCTTGCAGTAATGAACCTCGGAAAGTTCGCCGAACTATTGCTGCTCCTGATCGTGCTGACGGACTTCGCCGTTCTGGGGTCCTCACGCCTCAGCGCATGCATCCGCGCGATCGCGATTCAGGGAGTGCTCCTCGGTGCTCTGTCGTTGGTGATCGATGATCCCCGATCGGTGCACGCAATGGTGCTTGCCGCAGGGACTGTCGCAATCAAGGGCATCGTTCTGCCGTTGTTCCTGCGGTGGGCCATGCGCGAAGCGGCTGTCCGGCGGGAAGTGGAACCAGCAATTGGCTACATGGCATCGCTGTGCCTCGGGTCGCTCGCGGTCGGAGCTTCGTTCGCGCTGGCAAACCACCTGCCGGTCATCACGAGGGTGGAACTACTCGTGCCGATCGCGTTCGCGACTCTGATCATTGGTCTTCTCATCCTCGTCACGCGCAGCAAGGCAATTATACAGGTCGTGGGATATCTGATGCTGGAGAACGGTGTATACCTCTTCGGCCTGACCCAATTGAGCCGAGTTCCGTTCCTGGTGGAAATTGCGGTCCTGCTGGATGTGTTCGTTGCCGTGTTTGTCATGGGCATCGTCGTGTTCCACATCAATCGGGAATTCGACTCCATTTCCGCGGCGAATCTCGTGGAGCTTCGAGAGTCGTGACCGCAATGATAACTGCGGACTGACGGGGCGCGCGATGCTTCTTCTTGCGATTCTGCTCATTCCTGCATTCGCCGCGGGGCTTGCGTACCTGCTGCCACGGCGTGGGCTACGGCTGGCACTTCTGGTGCTGACGAGCGTCGTCCACCTCGCGCTCGTCACGGTTCTTTGGACAACCCCCAACGCTAGCGCGCTCCGCGGTTGGCTTGTGCCTGACCCGCTAGGGCTAATCGTCCTGACATTGGTGAGCGTGTTATTCCTCGCGGCGTCGGTCTACGCCGTAGGGTTATTACGCGAGGAAAGTCCGCGGGGCGGACGATTGTTCGTGTCGTGCCTTCTTGGATTCCTGGCGGCAACCTCGCTTGTCTCGCTCAGCCACCATTTCGCGCTGCTTTGGGTGGGAATGGAATCGACGACTCTCGCGGTGGCTCCGTTGATATTCCACCGACATGACCGGAGGTCGCTGGAAGCCGTGTGGAAGTACCTCGTGCTCTCCTCAGTCGGTATCGCGTTCGCACTGCTCGCCGTGTTCCTCCTGGCCACCTCGCAACCAGTCCTCCCTGGGGCGCGCGCGCTCGTGCTAGACGACATCCTGGCGAACAGTCACTCGCTGGAGAAGTCGTGGCTCCGAGCAGCCTACGTGTTCGCGCTGGCAGGGTTCGGAACGAAAATGGGCCTGGCGCCGCTTCATACCTGGAAGCCGGATACGTATGGCGAAGCTCCGAGCCTGGTCGGCGCACTCATGTCTGGTGCGCTCACAAGCTGCGCGTTTCTGGGTCTCGCCCGCTTCACCGAAGTCGCGGTGGCTGCAGGGTTGACTGATTTCACTCAACCGCTTCTGATCGCATTCGGCATGATTTCACTCGTGATCGCCGCCGCGTTCATCATCGGTCAGGCCGATGTCAAGCGACTCCTGGCCTATTCCAGCGTCGAGCACATGGGTCTCCTCGTGCTCGGCTTGGGCGTTGGGGGAGTCGGTGTGTATGGTTCCGTGCTTCACGTGCTAAACAATGGGATCGCAAAAGGGATGCTCTTCCTCGTCGTCGGCAATCTCGTGCTCGCGACCGGATCGTCCGTCGCCGCCGACATGCGCGGAATGCTGAAGCTGCGCCCGTGGTCAGCGGTGCTGCTCTTCGTCGGGTTGTTCGCGGTCACGGGATCGCCACCGTTTGGTCTCTTCGTAAGCGAGTTTTCAATCGTGAGCGGTGCGATCCGGCAAGACCACTGGTTGGTCGCGGCAGCCATGCTGGCGCTGCTCGCGATCATTTTTGTTGGCATCGCCGGGATGCTCCTCAAGATCATTTTCGGCACTGGCACTGCGACGACGATTGACGACGAGAAGGCGACGGGCGACAGTGCGCTATTGCTGGTCGGCCCACTCGGGCTCGCGGTCCTTGTCGTGATGCTGGGCCTCTACATTCCGACCCCTCTGCAAGACTCGCTTGCGCGGGCGGCGCGGTTGCTCGGCGGTGTCGCGCCATGAGCACCCGGACGCTCCTGACCGTTTACAATCGGCGGTGTGTCAGCGTGGCCGCCATTCCGCTCCTCGAGGTGGAGGAGTTCGCTTCCACGATAGCGAGCTCGGTCGGCGACGGCTGGCGCATCGTGTCACTGTTCGGCGTCCCCGAAGACGCTCGGACGCTTCGCCTCTGCGCGGTGCTCGCGAATGACGACAGCGGACAGTTGGGCGCGACCTGCGCTGTGGTTGGCCAGGAGTATTCCGCGGTGTCGACCTCGTGCCGGCAAGCGGGTCGCTTCGAGCGCGAGATAGCGGAACAGTGCGGCGCGATTCCGAAAGGGCATCCTTCGCTCAAACCGTTGCGTCGCCATCCGCCCGATCATGCGCCGAGCGCATGGACCGTACGACCGAAGGACCGCGAGGATTTCCCCTTTGACGTCGTCCATGGCGACGAAGTTCACGAGGTCGCTGTCGGCCCGGTGCACGCCGGAATCATTGAGCCCGGTCACTTTCGATTCCAGGCGCACGGCGAAGAGGTGCTTTCGCTGGAAATAATGCTCGGCTACCAGCACCGGGGCGTCGAGCATCTGCTCGAGTGTTCGGAGCGCGGCCGAGCTGTGCTCATCGCTGAATCCATTGCTGGGGATACTGTCATCGGACACGCGAGCGCATTCTGCGGGGCCATTGAGGCCCTCGCGCGCAGTCATAAGACCCCGCGCGGGCAGACGATTCGTGGAATTGCCCTCGAGCTCGAGCGCCTGGCCAATCACATCGGCGATCTGGCGGCACTCTCCGGTGATGTTGCCTTCCAACCCTCGGCAGCCTTCTTCGGTCGCTTGCGCGGCGAATGTCTCAATCTTCTCATGACGATCTCAGGCAACCGCTACGGTCGCGGATTGATTCGACCGGGCGGCGTACTGTTCGACATTCCGCCGACGATGGCGAGCGAGGTAATGCGTCGCGTCGAACGGCTTCGGGAAGAAGTGCGACCCGTCGCGCAGCTGCTATTTGAAAACGCATCCGTGCAGTCGCGGTTTGATGGCGTGGGTGTGGTGTCCGCGGAGCAGTGCCGTGCCAACGGCTATGTCGGCGTCGTTGCGCGGAGCTGCAGGGTGCCGCGAGATGTGCGACACGATTTCGCCTATGGCGTGTATCGCTACGCCCAGATTCCCGTCGCTACGGCCTGGAGTGGTGACGTCTATGCGCGCGCGATCGTTCGGTGGCTCGAGGTCCAGCGATCGATGGAGTTCATCCTGGAACAGTTGTCTGCGCTCCCGCGGGGCGAGGTGCGGGTGGACTGCGGCGCACTGACGCCCTCGGAGCTCGTGGTCGCTTTGGAGGAAGGGTGGAGGGGCGAGATTGCGCACATCGTCATGACCGATGCGGCCGGTCACATACTGCGCCACAAGGTGGTGGACCCATCCTTCCACAACTGGAGCGCGGTATCCGCCGCAATGCGGGGCAACCAGATCTCGGACTTCCCGCTGTGCAACAAGAGCTTCAACCTTTCGTACGCCGGACATGACCTGTAAGGATCGGACCCAGCATTCTCGCCTGCGGGGAAAAGCACGACATGGCACTCTGCCGCGAAGTCGTGGCGGAGATTTCCGTGTTTGACTATCTGAGAGCGCGGTTTGGGCATCGTTTTGCTCCGGCATCTTTCGGCCCGAATGATAGCGGATTGCCGCAACGCTTTCGGGGCAGGCCGGTGATCGCGCAACCGCAAGCCGACGTTGCCACTGAAGCGAGCACCCCGGCCAGCGAAGCGCTGTCAGAGCGCCGCCACCCCAATCTGCCAGTCATTGATCTCGGTCGCAGCGTGTTTGCGCCCGAAGAGACAAAGTTGTTTGAGCCGCAGGCAGCAGCGTTCTCGCAGGACTACCGCATGGCCACGAGCAGTCGAAGCGCCCTGCTCACATCTGACGGCGAGATCGAGCTGGCGCACGCGCTGGATCACAGGATGCGCCGGCTGTTCGGCCGCTCGCTTCGATTTCGACTCGTCGCGGCGGGAAGCTGTGGCGGCTGCGAAGCGGAACTCGCCGCACTCAGCAACGTGGTATTCGACATGGCGCGGTTCGGCATCCAATTCGTGGCCTCGCCGCGTCATGCCGACGGTCTCATGATCGTCGGCGCGATCAGCGCGAACATGCGCGAGGCGCTCGAGAAGACATATGAGGCTGTCCCCGACCCACGAATCGTCGTGGCGGTCGGCGCGTGCGCCATATCAGGTGGAGTGTTCGCGGAGAGCGAGGAGGTGCTCGGTGGTGTTCCGCCGTCGATACCGGTTGACCTGTGGGTTCCCGGCTGCCCTCCACATCCGTTGACCGTGCTGGATGGGCTTCTGCGTCTGTTGGGACGACTTGAGGAGTCACCGTAAATGCCAGGACAGAAGGCCTCGGAAGAAGCGCGGCGACTGCAGATTTTAAAAGCCGCCTTCGAGGTGGCGTCGCGCAAGGGATTGGATGCGCTGACCGTGAGACTGGTCGCGCACCGCGCGAAGCTGAGCACCGGACTTGTGCTCTTTCATTTCAAAACAAAAGATCAGCTGATCATCGCTTTGCTCGAGTACGTGCTCGAGACCACCACGGTCCTCCCTGTAACCGAGGACATCACAAGCATTCCAGTTCCGCTGGACCGCTTGCTCACGTTGCTGCGGCGAGACATGAATCGCCTGGCGAGCGAGCCGCACCTCATCAGGCTCTTTATCGACTTTTGGGCGAAGGGGTTCACGCACGCGATCATAAGAAAAAAAATGCGGGGCGAGCTAAACCGCTACCGCAATGCATTCCGGCCCATCGCCCACGAAGTCTTGCGGGCGGAGCCGGAGCGTTTTGCTGGCGTCACTCCTGAGGGACTTTCGGCGGTGACCGTCAGCTTCATTAAAGGATGCGCAGTGCAGTCGATGATCGATCCGGAGAACTTCGACATCGAAGAGTACCTCGCCGCGACGAACTGTTTGCTCGGCCAGTTGGCGGCACAACCCGCCCAGCGTGTGACACTTCGAACTGACACCTCTGCCGAACACAAAAAATCCCGCATCAGCGATAAGCCAATGCGGGACAGTTAGAAGGGGACCCTTGGATCGATGGCGCTACTTGTTGCCGGTCCCCACCCCACCGCTCTTGACGACCAACGTGCCTTTCATCCCGATGGCTTCATGAGGTTGGCATACGTACTCGTAGGTGCCCTCCGCAAACCGCCCGTCGATCACCAGGTCGTACGTCTGACCTTTACTCATTAGGTATGGGCCCGTTGCGGCGCCCCCGAGTTTGGCACCCGGCGCCTGCTTCGTGAAGTGCACGTTGTGCATTACGCCTGCGGCCTCGATGAAGCGCAGGGTATCGCCGCGCTGCGCAACAGCGATCGCGGGCTCAAAGGCGTAGGGCACTGCTTTCCCCGTCTCAACGAGCTTCACGACGATCATGTGCGGGCCAGGGGACGACGCGTTCTGGCCATTGGCGCGTGCTGAGAGGACAAGCAGCGCCGCCAGCGAGACGGTCATCAAAAGTTTCAAGTGGGACATGGTTTTCTCCATAAGGGATCAAGTCAATCGAACGTGCCAGAACGCCCGGCTTGATTATTGGAATTTTCGGTTGCTCGAATACAGTAGGAAAGATGTCGTATCGGTTCTGCGCGGTCCGTAAGGAACAGCCTGAAGTTGAGCGGGGGAATCCCGCACATGGCGTAGTCCAAGCGCGTCAAAAACCCCGCAAACGGTGAACGATTGCGGGGCAACGATGTTCCGATTCATGGGCCCGGGTAGAGTTGAACTACCGACCGCACCCTAATCAGGCGATCGAAGGGGAGTAAGAAGTCCGGTAATAAATCGTTGACGGACAGCGTGAGATTTCATTACGCGGAGCAAGCCATTGTGAGATCGAAGTGAGCCCAATCACCGAGGGACTGCAAATTGGAAGGACTGCTGCACGAGCTGGTTGACCGCCTTACCTCCAATCATCGCGGGACTGAATTGGATCTTCGACATCCAATTCCTCACAGCCCGGGTGAAAAACCCGTTAGTGGATTTGAGCACCTTGAAGCTGTCCATGTCGACCTTTCCAGAACTCATCACGACAAACTGGGCTTGTACTTCGCCCCCTAGTCCAGACCTTTCGAATTCCCGGGGATATTTCGGCTTCCGTCCGCCATCGAGCATGGTGGCTGGCTTCTCAACCTGAAACTCAAAGTAAGTCTGTGTCTGGTCTTGGTTATTGGTCGGAGTATTGACAACCGTGTCAGGACGTTCTGTACCATCATCGTGGTGGGGCGAATCCGGTTCGAGCAGAGTGACGGAGAGGTCGTCGATCCAGACGCTTCCCTTTCCCCCCGAGCCGGCGGTGATGGCGAATTCGATCGCGGCGACCCGATGGATGTCGATACCCAAACGGCAGCCTGGTGCACTTAGATCGTACCGGAAGGGAGCACCGACACCCGCCGGGCCCCAGGCGAAACAGATCTGGCGTTTCTTCCGTGCGATGGTGCGCCACTCCCGAGGGAAGATGAAGTTGGGATTGTTCGACCACCACACGTTTGCGCCGGTGGGATCGACCAGTTTGAACTCGAGAGTGTTCGTGGGCGCCTCTCCGCGCACCGCGAATGTGAACTCGTAATTCGCGGGCAGGTCCAGGTCAATCTCGCGATGAACGATCCCATATCCGCTGTGGCCGTGGAAGTCGAAGTCCAGTCGCATGCCGAGCCCGTGCCGACCGCTGTCCGGGTGAACCGTGATCTCTACACCGTCCGCGAAGTTGGTGCTCCACTGGCTCACGGAGTCGAAGGCGTCCACAACTAGAGAGTCCACCGACACCAATCCCGGTTTCCGGATCTGTGGCGCGCTTGTTTGCGCGGTCACGTCCGGGCTGGTTGCCAGGATCAGCAGCAACGCGAGAGCGGACAACGGTGTCATCTTGGACACTTCACTCATAACGCCCTCCAGGTGTGACTACGCAGACAGGGCGACGTGTAATACACCACGTCAATTTGCGCGCGCCAACGGATACCAGAACAGAGGCGTGGTAGTGCGCTGCCTCTTGCCCCCGATCACAGATGCGAGCACCCGGATTATCTTCTCGTTCGATGCAGCGTCCTTTACGGCTATCCGCACCGCGTGCGCGCCGAGGGTCGTGCCCATCGTTCCAACGTCGCGGACAAAAACGTTGTGTCGCCTGGCCCGCGCAACAAGTTCGGCCGCGCTCGGGCCGTCATGCGGAAGATGACAAAGCAGGAAGTTGGCAACACCAGGAACGACGCTCATACCGAGTGATTGAAGCGCGCTCGCCAGCTGTCGCCGGAGTAGATGCGTCTCGGCCCACCGCGCGGCGTAATAGTCGCTGTCCGCCAACGCTCTCACTCCGGCCACCTGTGATAGCAGACCCACGGCCCAAGGCGGATTGAACCGTCTCAGCTGAGCGATCGATGCTTCGCCTCCGCAAAGGTATCCCACTCGCATTCCGCTCAGTGCGTAAACCTTCGACATCGATTTGCAGACAATTACGTTCTCTCTACTCGCAGCGAAGCGCTCGAGAGATTCCTCGGAGCCCACAAAGTCGACATACGTCTCATCAATCCAAACCAGTGTCCGAGGTGGAATCGAATCGATTGCCGCCTCGAGAGCGGTGCGCGGCACGTGCTGTCCCGTCGGGCTGTTCGGGTTGACGACGATCACCAAGTCGTAACGCCGGGCTCCAACCATATCCACAAGCTGCGACAGATCAACCCGATAGTCGGCAGAGCGCGAGAGCGGGAACCGATCGATCTTGCATCCGATAACTTGCTCCAGCACGTGCGCGTACTCTCCGTACATCGGGTCGAGGATGAGAACACGCGAGTCACGCGTGAGCCACTTGGTGAGCCCGAGAAAGATGAGATCCGACGATCCACCGCCAGCGAGTACACAAGCTGGATCCACTCTTCGCGCTCTAGCGATTGCGCGTACGAGTCCTTCGCAGTTCGTTGGAGGGGAAGTCCGCACGAGCCAGGGTAGATGAGCCCGGAGCGCGGCCAGCACGCCCGGTGCGGGCGGGAACCATGCGTCGAGGACGTCGGCGTTGACGATCTGGGCGCTTCGATCCAGCGCATCAAATTCCTCGCCAATCGCCTCGAAGAACGCGCCGCCGTGATAGCAGGCGGGTGGCTCACGAAAGACGAGCGGGAGATTCCACTCGATCGTGTCCTCCAGTCGCTCAAGTACTCTCTCGCGCGCCGCGAAGCCCTTCTCGAGTGCCGGTAAGGTTTCATGGAGGAGATGATAGACGACGTTGCCTGAGCGCACCTGCTCACCGGTAGCGCGCATGCCGACCCCGAGATAGAGACTGAGGACCTCGTTCCTTCCGAGCGCTACGACGTGCGTGCCGCCGTGCGACTGGACCCAACGGAATGCGGCGTACATTAGCGCTGGCCCAATTTGCGATCCGCGATGCTGGCGCAAGACAGTGAGGAGGCGGATCTCGAAGAGACCATCATCGCACTCGAATGAAAGCGCCTCGCGGTCCAGGTACTTGTCGATCGCGTATCGCCGCCCCGGCGGCGTGACGCTGACGAAACCGGCAACCTCGCCCCCGACTGTCGCTACGATGTAGACGTTAAAGTCGTCCAACTCGTCGCGGATTCTTTCCGTTGCGTTGACAATGTGCTGGCCGAGCTCACGCGCGTACACTGCGTGGCGCAGGCGGTAAATGATCTCGCGATGTGAGTCGGACGCAACGCTGATTTCAGGAATGCCTGATTTCCTGGGGCGTATCTTGGTACGAGTCATTTTAGCGCTCCCGAGGTGAATGGATTGGGCAGGCTGGGCCCTCACTATTCAATCTCGACGCGAGCGCGGTTTCCCAAATACGTTGTTTGACGTAGCAACCAACATCCTTCGCGTTAGCGGCCTCTAGCCGCCACGCATTCGATCTCCACGCGTCTCTCGCACGCCTCATGCTATTCGGCCAGGATGCAGAACCCCCTGGGGATGCATTCTCAAGCGGGCAATAAAGTCTGATTAATGGGCCCGGGTAGAGTTGAACTACTGATCTCGCGCGTGCCGGGCGACTCCAAATCTGGAACGCGCCTGCACGATCTGGTCGTGCAGGCGCTCCGTCGTTACGTCGT
>JAYWBE010000269.1:0-1547 GCA_043781715.1 Gemmatimonadaceae bacterium | reverse complement strand
TCTGGCGCGGCGTCGGAGCTGCTCTGCACACCGGCGCTGTCGTCGATCTCGACGGAATGCCGCCGGGACTCGGCGGGTCTGCCGCTTCCACGCCGCTGCTCGATGCACTCCAGGACCGCCAGTTCCTGGTATGGGAGCGGTTGGGGAATGGCCTCTATCTCGCGGACATGAAGGCGCCGCTCTCGAGGTTCAAGATCGACTGGGCCGTCCTCGATCGCCGCCGCGCGGCGGAGTTGTCCAAGCTGCAAGCCGTTCAGAAATACGCGTACACAAAGGAGTGCCGGCGCGGCTTCGTGCTGCGCTACTTCGGTGATCCCGCGGCCAAGGGCAAATGCACAGGGTGCGACAACTGCCTCGGCATCACGGCGGCGTCCACCATGGAAGACGAAGCGCCACGCCGGATGCGCCGCGACAAAAAAGCGAGACGGGCACCTTTTCAGTTCGCTGACGTCGCCGATGATGTGTCACTTGGCGTTGCTGAAGAGCGGCTCCTCGGCGTGCTCAGGACTGTTCGAAGCACGATCGCCCGCGAGGAACACGTGCCCGCGTATATTGTATTCTCGGATCGCACGCTGGCCGAGCTCGCGGTAAGGCGCCCCCGATCGTTGACTGCTTTTCAGGACGTCCGCGGTGTCGGCCCGATGAAGCTCGAGCGGTACGGCGCGCGCTTTCTCGATGCGATCTCGAAAGCTGATGACATTGAAGCGGCCTGAAGCATCTGGGCGCCAACCATTGACGACGAAGTAAATGAGATCAGGAATCCGACTGCCCTTCGCGCTTCTGTTCGGCGCCGCCTCGCTCGCGAGTGTGTTCGCCGGCGCACATTCGGTGGCGTCCGCGCAGCAGCCATCGGGCGCAGCCGCCGCGCCTTTGCCCTTCGACCCCGCAGTCACCGTCGGGACGCTCTCCAACGGTATGCGCTATTACATCCGCGAAAATCACAAGCCGGAGAAGCGCGCCGAGCTGCGACTGGTCGTCAACGCCGGCTCGGTGCTCGAGGACGAAGACCAGCGAGGTCTCGCGCACATGGTCGAGCACATGGCGTTCAGAGGCACGAAACGGTTCGCCGGGAACCAGATCTCGAGCTACCTCGAATCCGTCGGCATGCGGTACGGGCCGGACATCAACGCATTCACGAGCTTCGACGAGACCGTGTACATGATCACCATTCCCACGGACACCGCCGCGATCGTGGACAAGGGATTTCAGATATTGTCGGAGTGGGCCCACAACCTTGCGTTCGATCCGGCGCAAGTCGAAAAGGAACGACCTGTCGTGATCGAGGAGTGGCGGTTGGGGCAGGGCGCGGAGAACCGGATGCAGAACAAGTGGTTCCCGGTCCTCTTCTCGGGATCAAAGTACGGTGAGCGCATCCCGATCGGACTCAAGTCGGTTCTGGAGACGTACAAGCCGGCCACTCTTCGCCGGTTCTACGACACCTGGTATCGGCCGGATCTCATGGCCGTCGTCGCAGTTGGTGATTTCGACAAGCGGCAGATCGAGGGTCTCGTCACACGCTACCTGGGCGCGATTCCGCGGGCGAGCAC
>JAYWBE010000268.1:0-5056 GCA_043781715.1 Gemmatimonadaceae bacterium | reverse complement strand
ACCTCCGCGCGACGAACAACAAGCTGATCGACCGGAGCCAGCGCATCGTGATGGAAGTCTGCGGAGTGTCGCGAGATGAAGCGGCGAAGCTCCTCGAGCGCGCGGACAAGAGCGTCAAGCTAGCGATCGTGATGCAGAAGAAGGCGGTCTCGCGCGAGGAGGCCGAGAAGCTCCTCACCGAAAACGGCGGTGTGGTCCGGCGCGTCACCAGGGATGCGCCGCCTCCCATCAGAGACGCGTAGGATGTCGTCGGGCGTCGTCGTCGGCCTGATGTCTGGCACTTCGCTCGACGGAATCAGCGCGGCTGTGGCGCGCTTCCGCGACGCGAGCGACGGCCGCGTTGACGTCGATCTCCTCGCCCATACCTCCCGGCCGTATACGAGCGCCCAGCGCACGCGACTGACCGCCGCACTCGGCGCTGGAGCTCCCTCCGAGTATTGCCGGCTCAACTTCGATCTCGGAGGATGGCTTGCCGATGCGGCGATTGAGGTGATGGCCGAGGCCGGCATCGCGCGCGACGACATCACGGCGATCGCGTCGCACGGTCAAACGATCTGGCACGAGCCCGGGCACTCCACCTGGCAGTGGGGCGAAGCGGCCGTCATCGCCGAGCGAACGGGCATCGATGTCATCAGTGACTTTCGTGTGCGCGATGTCGCCGCGGGCGGACAAGGGGCACCCCTCGTTCCGATCGCCGATGCGATGCTCTTCTCCTCCGAGTCGGAGTGGCGAGGTCTACAGAATCTCGGCGGCATCGGCAACGTCACGGTCGTGCCGCCACACGGCCAGATCGAAAGTGTCCGCGCATTCGACACCGGACCCGGTGTCGCGGTGATCGATGCAGTGACGCGAGCCATCCGGCCCGATCTTACGTACGATGTCGATGGAAGCCTTGCGCGCGCGGGCAAGCCCAACATGCGGATAGTGGCCGAGCTGCTGAAGCATCCCTATTTCAGCGCTGCTCCGCCAAAATCCACGGGGCGCGAGCTGTTCAACTCCGACTACGTCCAGAGACTGATAGCGGCCACCCGCGCCGCCGGCGGCAACGACGAAGACATCGTCGCCACCGCGGTCCAGCTGACCGCGGAAAGCATCGGAGACGCATATCGGCGATTCATAGCAGAGCCGGTCCGGGAGGTACTCGTCTCCGGAGGCGGCGCGAAGAATCCCGCGCTGTTCGCCGCGATCGAGACGGCCGCTTCACCGATAGTCGTTCGTCACTTCGACGACGTCTACTTCGACGGAGAGGCGAAGGAAGCCGTGGCCTTCGCATTGCTTGGGTACCTGCACGTGATGAAACGACCGGGCAACGTTCCTACCGCCACTGGCGCGCGCGGTCCCCGCGTGCTGGGGAAGCGCACGCCCGCATGAGCGAGATCGCCGAGCTTTTCTACCCGGCTGTCCGCTGGGATGCATCGCGCGGCCACGAGGGGGAGCGGGCGGCCATCGAGCAGGCGCTGAAGCTGGGCGTCGGCGGCTTCATTCTGTTCGGCGGTCCTTCGGAGCAGGTCGCGGAGCTGACCGAGCGCCTTCACTCCAAGTCCCGCATCCCGCTCCTGATCGGCGCGGATCTGGAGCGCGGCGCGGGACAGCAGTTCGCGGGGCAGACCGCGTTGCCTCCGCTGGCGGCGATCGCTTCGCTGGAGGACATCCAGGCCGTGCGTCGGTCGGCCGCAGTGAGCGCGATCGAAGCCCGGGAGCTGGGAATCAACTGGATATACGCTCCCGACTGCGATATCGACGTCGAGCCCAACAATCCGATCATCGGAACGCGCTCGTTCGGAAGCGATCCCGAACGCGTCGGTGAGTACGCCGCCGCGTGGATCGACGCGTGTCAGGCGGAAGGCGTGCTCGCGTGCGCGAAGCATTTTCCCGGGCACGGGCGGACGACCGTCGATTCACACAAGGAGCTGCCCCGCGTAGAGGTGTCGGCAGCGACGATTCGCGAAACGGATCTCGTTCCGTTCCGCCGGGCGATCGAGCGCGGAGTCGCGTCGATCATGTCGGCACACGTCGCGTTTCCGGCGCTCGATCCAAGCGGAGCACCGGCGACGCTCTCGCGCGAGATTCTGACAAATCTCCTGCGCAACGAGATGGAGTTTACGGGTCTGGTGGTCACCGATGCGTTAATCATGGAGGCGGTGCTCGGAGGCGGAGAGTTGGAGGCGGTGGTCCGCGCGCTCGACGCCGGCTGCGATTGTCTGCTCTACCCGACGAACGTCGTCGAATCGGTGGCGGCAGTACAAAAGGCCATCGACGAAAAGCGGCTCGACGGAGACAAGATCCGCCAGTCGATCGAGCGGCGCAGAAGATGGGCGCGCTGGGCGGCGCTCTCGCGGGACACGAATCGTGTGGGGCGCGACGAGAGTGGATGGTCCACTCAGCTGGCGGACCAAGTCGTGCACGTGTTGCGCGGGAAGCTGCCGCGACTCCAGCAACCATGGAATCTGGTCGTCGTGGATGATGATCTGGGCGGACCATATCCAGCTCCATCGCGCGACCCGCTCATCTCGGCGTTGCGTACGGGCGGAGTGGATCTGGTGGTGAATGGCGACGGTGCCGGTGGCGCGGGCGCCACCGTGATTGCTCTGTTTGGTGACATCCGCGCCTGGAAGGGAAGGCCGGGTTACTCGTCGTGGGCGAGGGAGACACTGCGCCGGACGCTCGAGTCCGCGAACGTCGGAGATCGCCTCATCGTTCAATTCAGCCACCCGCGCCTGGCGGCCGAGCTGGGTACAGACGCTCCGATCCTCTGCGCGTGGGGTGGAGAAGCGGTGATGCAGCGAGCGGCCGCACGGGTAATCCTGCGCGAGCTGGCCGCGAATAAAGCCGGGAAGAGCGCGCAAGTCGCACTGTAGCCGCACGGTAGCCCCACTACAGGGAGAAGCTCAATGAGCGAGAGCACCGCGAACGAGGACACCGCCAAGACGTCGCCGATCCGCATCTTCGCTCAGCCGAAAATGGCAACTCTTCTTGTGCTAGGGTTTTCGTCGGGCTTACCGTTTTATCTCACCAGCAAGACCCTCCAGGCGTGGATGACGACGGCGAAGGTCGACCTCGCGACGATCGGATTCTTCAGCCTCGTCACGCTGCCGTACTCCCTCAAGTTCGTGTGGGCGCCCGTGATGGACCGCTACGTCCCGCCGTTCCTCGGTCGCCGACGCGGATGGGTATTCATCACCCAGGTGCTCCTGCTGCTCGCCATCGCCGCAATGTCGCTGCATGATCCCCGGACCGGACTGAAGATGCTCGCGATCAATGCGATCGCGATCGCCTTCTTCAGTGCGTCGCAGGATATCTCGCTCGACGCATATCGCACCGACGTCCTTCGAGATCGCGAAATGGGCGCCGGCGCGGCGGTGTTCGTGATGGGTTACCGCATCGCAATGATCACGACCGGTGCCCTCGCCTTTTTTCTGGCCGACCGAATGCCGTGGCCAATGGTGTATCTCATCCTTTCGCTGTTGATGATCATCGGCATCGCTACCACATTCGTCGCGCCCGAGCCGGTCTTGAGCGACGCGCCGCCAAGAACTCTGGTGGAAGCTGTCGTACTTCCGTTCGCCGATTTCTTTCAACGCGTCGGCGTGCTGCGAGCGATGTTGGTTCTGCTATTTATCGTCGCCTACAAATACTCGGATAGTTTGGCCGGCAGCATGACGACCCCGTTCCTCCTCCAGGCGGGTTTTTCCCAGAGCGAGGTGGGCGCAGTCTTTCTGGGCGTCGGGGTAGTCGCCACGATCGTCGGTGTTGTCGTCGCGGGCGCAGTGATGGGGAATTGGGGGATCAACCGCTCTCTATGGATCTTCGTGGTTTTCCAGGGCTTGAGCAATCTCACCTATTATGGCTTGTCCCTCTCGGGGAAGAACCACGCCTTCATGGTGGCTGCCATCATTACCGAGAACTTCGGTCTCGGCCTCGTTACTGGGGGAATGACCGCCTATCTGATGAGCATGTGCAACAAGAGATTCACCGCGACGCAGTTCGCGCTGCTCTCGAGTCTCATGGCCGCGAGCCGGGATGTTCTGGTCGCGCCGGCGGGGAAGATCGCGGAGTCACTGGGATGGCCGACATTCTTTCTGATCACGGTCACGATGGCGATTCCGCCGCTCCTGCTTCTCCCCTTCATCGCGCCCTGGTCGCGCGACCTGCCGATCGGCGCGGCCTCTCACACCGGTGAGACAGTGCCGGCCAAAGCCGTTCAGCCGCTCCTGGCGCCGCGGCGATAGTCCTCTTCAGGCGAGCGGAGACGCGCCGTGACGACCGTGACGTTGTCAGGCGCCCCCGTGTGCATTGCTTCCTCGATGAGCGCTTTGCAGATCTCTTCCGGCCGTCCCGCGCCGCGCGCGATCCGTCCGATCTCCTCGGGCGATACCTGGTTCGACAGCCCGTCGCTGCAGAGCACGAGAATGTCGTCGTTATCCAACCTCACGCGATAGAAATCCGTGACGACCTTCTCTTCAGGACCGAGCGCCTGAAGGATAATGTTGCGATGCTCGCTCTGCGCGGCTTCCTTCGCCGTCATCCGGCCGGCGTCGATCAGCCGCTGCACGAATGACTGGTCCTTGGTCAGCTGCTTCGCGGCGCCTTTGCGCACGAGATACGCGCGGCTGTCGCCGACCTGCGCGATGAACGCCTCGCCATCGAGTACGAGCGCGAGCGTCGTGGTCGTGCCCATGCCGTGGTGCTCGGGCGATGTGTTGGCTTTCTGGTAGATCGCCTTGTTCGCGACGTCGATGCCACGCTTGAGCGCGGCTTCGACCGATTCAGGCGTGCGCTTGGGCACTTTGTGCCACCAGCGGTGCAGCTCGCTCAGAATTGTTTCTGTCGCGATGGAGCTGGCGAGTGCGCCGGACGCCGCTCCGCCGACACCGTCGGCGACGATGAGGATGAAGGGAGCGGTGTGCACGGAAACAAGGGTGGGCGCGCTCATCGTCGCGATGTCGCCCGTCTCCAGGTTCGCTATCAAAAAGGAATCCTGATTGTCGTGCCTGATCAGGCCGACATTCGAGATCCCAAAACTCTCTGCAATCAATTTTGGCTCGAAAGGAGCGTT
>JAYWBE010000267.1:0-5060 GCA_043781715.1 Gemmatimonadaceae bacterium | reverse complement strand
GAGAAGCGGCAGGGGAAGGGAAGGTACACGCTCTGGGTGGACGGCCATCGGTTCGAGACCGAAGCGCTCGACGAGCGAACGCGGGCGATACGCGATCTCTCCGCGGCGAGTGCTGCACCGACAGGGCCAGCTCCGATCATCGCGCCGATGCCCGGCCTGATCGTGCGCGTTAACGTAAGCGTCGGCGACCGGGTTGAAGCCGGGCAGGGGATCGTCGTGATGGAAGCGATGAAGATGGAGAATGAGCTACGCGCCACGGCGGCCGGAACCGTGAAAAGCGTGGAGGTCGCGCCCGGAACCGCCGTTGAAAAGGGGGCGCTACTGGTCGCCCTCGAATAGCGAAACGTGAGGGGGAAAGAGTCGCCGTTTTGCGGAGCGTCCCGCGGTTGACATGCTTACCTGTCCCGGATACCTTAAAAGGCTGTCGTAAAACCACTTAGTCGCAATTAACCGCTCGGAACCCAACTCGAACGAAAGGGGGCCGGCACCTACATATCGTTTCGCCTCATGAAGACCTACTCCGCGACCCCGCGGGATATCGAGCACCACTGGTATATTGTCGACGCCGAAGGCATGGTCCTCGGCCGTCTGGCGACCGAGGTCGCGAAGATCATCCGTGGCAAGCACAAGCCCATGTTCACGCCCCACATGGATACCGGTGACAACGTCATCGTCATCAACGCGTCGAAGGTCCGCGTCACGGGGAAGAAGGCGGAGCAGAAGCGATACTTCCGACACACCGGCTATATGGGTCACGAACGGTTCACACCGTTCGCGACGATGCTCGAGAAGCACCCCGAGCGCGTGATCGAGAAGGCTGTCTACGGCATGCTGCCCAAGACCGCTCTCGGACGCGGGAAGCTCCGCAACAAGCTCCGGGTGTTCGCCGATGCGAAGCACACGCATGCCGCGCAGCAGCCGAAAGTGCTCGTCCTCAACAAAAAGAGTGAGACGTAATGCCCGACACCATGCACACGATCGGACGGCGCAAAGAAGCCGTCTGCCGTCTCTACATCAAGCCGGGATCCGGCAAGTGGTCGGTTAACGGACGCACGCTCGGAGATTATTTCCCGCGTCCCGCGCACGTCTCCGCCATCCAGCAGCCGTTCACGATCACCGATACGCTCGGGCGCTATGATGTGAAGGCGAAGGTCGAAGGTGGTGGGCTCACCGGCCAGGCAGGGGCGCTACGCCTCGCCGTCGCTCGTGCGCTCGTAAGGATGGATGAATCGCACCGCAAAAAGCTGCGCGACCTGGCGTTGTTGACCCGCGATGCAAGAGCGGTCGAGCGGAAGAAGCCCGGCCGTCCGAAAGCAAGAAAGAAGTTCCAGTTCTCGAAGCGTTAACCCCGAAGGAATCATTATTTAATGGCTCAGCCAAACCTGGAGCAGCTACTCGAAGCCGGTGTCCATTTCGGACACCAGACCCGCCGCTGGAACCCGAAGATGCGTCGTTTCATCTTCGCGGAGAGAAACGGCATCCACATCATCGACCTGCAGAAGACGCTGCGACAGCTGGAGCTGGCGCAGAAGCTCGCGCGCGAAGTGATCCTTCGCGGCGACAACGTCCTCTTCGTCTGCACCAAGCGGCAGCTCGTCAACATCGTCAAGAGCGAAGCCGAGCGTTGCGGAGCGATGTACGTGACCGAGCGATGGCTGGGCGGATTGCTTACCAACTTCCAGACGGTGAAGAAGCAGGTCCGCCGCCTCAAGGAGCTCGAGGCGGGCAGCGAGGCCGGCGGTGATTTCGAGAACTACACCAAGAAAGAGCAGCTGATGATGGGTCGTCAGCGCGACAAGCTTGCGAAAAACCTTTCCGGCATCAAGAACCTGACGCGCCTTCCCGGCCTCATGTTCGTGATCGACTCCAAGAAGGAGCGGATAGCGGTCAACGAGGCCAACAAACTGGGGATTCCGCTCATCGCGCTCGTCGATACGAACGCCGATCCGGATCTGATCACCGTTCCGATCGCGGGCAATGACGACGCGATCCGTTCTGTGGAGCTGATGGCCAAGTCGATCGCCGATGCGATCGTCGAGGCGCGCCGCGAGGCGCCGGTGCGCGAGGAGGCCGACGAGGCCGAGTCGTACACCTACAGCTCGGACCGCGGCGCCGAGCCGGAAGGCGAGGGCGACAAGAAGCGGAAGAAACGGCCACGCCGGCGACGGGCTAAGCCCGAAGCAATTGCCGCGCGGCTCAAGACAGGCGGCGACGAAGGTGGCGGAACAGAGGAAGCCACCGAGCCCGAGCAGGAAGGTTAACTTTTACGCCGCCGGAAAATTCCGGCGGCGTTTTAACGAGAGATAAATATGACGATGACTAAAGAAAAATTCACAGCGAAGGATGTTCAGGCTCTGCGACAGAAGACCGGCGCGGGCATGATGGAATGCAAGAAAGCGCTCGAGGAGACCAACGGTGATTCCGCTAAGGCGGAAGAGTATCTTCGCGCGAAGGGAATAGCCAAGGCCGAGAAGCGTCAGGGCAAGCAAACGAGCGAGGGGCTCATCAGTAGCTACATCCACCACAACGGCAAGGTCGGCGTGATGGTGGAAGTGAACTGCGAGACGGATTTCGTCGCACGCACGGACGACTTCAAAACGCTCGTCAAGCAGATCGCCGAGCACATCGCTGCTGCGGCGCCGGTGGCGGTGGACAGGGATCAGGTCCCGCAGGACAAGGTTGAAAGCGAGCGTCGTATCTTCGTCCAGCAGGTGAAAGAGAGCGGCAAGCCCGATCACCTGATCGAGAAGATCGTCGCGGGGAAGGTCGAGGCCTTTTACAAGGATGTCGCTCTGGTGCACCAGGCCTGGGTCAGGGAGCCGAAGAAGACGATCGGCGATCTGATCAAGGAAGCGTCTGCGAAGCTGGGGGAGAACATCCAGGTTCGCCGCTTCGTCCGCTTCCAGATGGGTGAGGAGTAGAGACCAGCTTGGCTGATCTCAAGTACAAGCGGGTTCTGCTCAAGCTGTCCGGCGAGGCTCTCGCCGGACAAAAGGGCACCGGCTTCGACTTCAAAATCCTCGAGCGCCTCGCGACCGAGGTTGCCGACATTGTGAAGATGGGAGCGAGCGTCGGCCTCGTGATCGGCGGCGGCAACATTGTGCGCGGCGCCCAGCTCTCGAAGATCGGAATGGACCGCGTCGGCGCCGACTACATGGGCATGCTCGGCACGGTCATCAACGCGCTCGCGCTTCAGGATGTGCTCGAGAAAGCGCAGCTGGAGACGCGCGTCATGACGGCGATCGCGATGGAATCGATCGCCGAGCCGTTCATCAGACGGCGCGCGATGCGCCACTTCGAGAAGGGCCGCGTCGTGATCTTCGCGGCCGGCACCGGCAATCCGTATTTTTCGACCGACACCGCCGCGGCGCTCCGCGCGATCCAGATCCACGCCGACGTCATCATCAAGGCGACGAGCGTCGACGGAGTTTACAGCGCTGACCCCAAGCGGGATCCCGATGCAACGCGCTACGAGTCGATCAGCTATCGCGATGTCATGGTCAACGAGCTCGGCGTGATGGACCAGACGGCCATCACTCTCTGCAAGGAGAATAAGCTCCCGATCATCGTACTGAACATTCACCGTCACGGAGAAGTTGCGAAGGCGCTGCTGGGTGAGCGCGTCGGAACGATCGTACAATGACGACAATTCCTCAGATCACGAAGGACTGCCGGACCGGGATGGAGAAATCGTTCGAGGCGTCGAAGCGCGAGCTGGCGTCGATTCGAACCGGCAAGGCGACGGCGAGCCTCCTCGACACGGTCCGCGTCGACGCGTACGGGCAGCAGATGCCGCTCAACCAGGTCGCCAGCGTCTCCGCGCCCGAGCCGCGCCTTCTCACCGTGACGCCCTGGGACAAGGGACTCGTCACAGCGATCGAAAAGGCGCTCCGGGAATCGGATCTCGGTCTCAACCCGCAAACTCAGTCGGGCGTCATCCGGGTCCCGCTCCCCTCGCTCAACGAGCAGCGCAGAAAGGAGCTGGTCAAGGTAGTTCACAAGCTGGCCGAGGAGGCGCGGATCGGCATCCGCCATGCGAGAACCGCCGCGCGGGATCAGCTGAAGAAGCTCGAGAAAACGTCGGAAGATGAGCAGAAGAGAGCCGAAAAAGAGCTTCAGAAACTCCACGACGACTTCATCGGCAAGATCGATGAGTTGTTGAAGGGAAAAGAAGCAGAAATCATGGAAGTCTAGCCCGTGTCCGAGCTGACGCGGCGCATCATCTTCGCGGTGATCGCGGCGCCCGCGAGCATTGCGATCGTATACTTCGGTGACTGGGTACTGGCGATTGTTCTATCCGTGCTCGCCGCGCTGGCGGCCTGGGAGCTGTTCCGAATGGCTCGTGAAACCGGCGCGCTGCCGCTGGAGCCGGCGGGAATCGCGCTGGCGGCCCTCCTGCCCCTCGCGGTTCACGCGCAACGGCTTGGCGTATACACGCTCTCCCTCACCGCGGTCGTGGCGATGGTCCTGTTATTGTTCGCGAGCACGATCTGGCTCCGCGGACCGGCGGGCAAGCCTCTCTCATCCGTCGCGATCACTGCGTTCGGAGTGATGTATGCGGGACTCTTTTCATACATCTACGCTGTTCGCTACCACGACTACGCCGTGGGGGCGGCGGCTGGAACAGCGCTGGTCTTCCTGCCAGTGTTCCTGACGTGGAGCACCGACGTGGGCGCCTACGTGTTCGGCCGGACGTTCGGCAGGAAGAAGCTGATTCCTTCAGTCAGCCCGGGGAAAACCATCGAAGGTGCCGTGGGTGGCTTGGGACTTACCATCATCATCTGCCTGCTCTACGTGCGATTCATCCTCATGCCCTACGCGCAGCTCGGGCTCACGATCCAGGGCGCGGTTCTCTTCGCCATCGTCGTGAGTGTCACGGCGCAGACCGGAGATCTCGCCGAGTCTCTGCTCAAACGCGAGGCGGGTGTGAAGGACAGCTCGCGCATCCTTCCGGGGCATGGTGGAATTCTCGATCGCTTCGACGGCGTGCTGTTCGTGATGCCGATCGCGTTCCTCCTGCTTGGGCGCCTGCTGCTGCCCATGCCCCAGTGACCCCGGTC
>JAYWBE010000266.1:0-1558 GCA_043781715.1 Gemmatimonadaceae bacterium | reverse complement strand
ACCCTCATTGACTCGCTTTACGAAGAGGCCGATCGAGCGGGATTCACCGACCAGCACGCGATAGCTTGATCATTTCTGGCGCCTTTCGCGCCACCCAGTAGTCCTCGTTCCGGGCGAGCACAACGAGCTCGCTCGGAGGCGGAATCTCGGCGGGTCCAACGATCCTCCCTCCTGCTCGGACCGCCTTCACGGCCGACGCGACGATTCCCGCCGGGAACGAGGCGTCGAGCGCCACGCCGAGCACCGAGCCGGGCGCGACCGGAATCTCTGATCCGACCAGCAGAAGCCCGACGGTCTCGGATTCCTCGACACCACTTTCCGGATTGAGGGCGAGGACGCGCCCTTCCGTCATCAGGCTCAGGTCCTGCGCGGCACTGGCCCAGCTCCCGCCAAGCACCACCGTCGCTCCGGCCTCCGTAGCGTCGAGAAAAGCGCCGGCCCGCGTCGCGAGCTCTTCCCGCTCCAGGGTCGTCGCCCATCGTCCGGTCTTGCGCCGCGACAAGTCGGCGCCCGCGGTGAAATCCGCCACACCCGTCGTGATCGGATATTTCGCGGAGCAGGCCGGACAGCCGAGCGTGCCATCGAGGACGAAACGATTGGAGACGGTTTTGAACGACGCAACGAGCCAGGTATCCTCGTGCGCGTTGATGCAGCGCAACAGGTCGAGCAGCTCGATGAACATTATGATAGCTACCTGCGAAGCTTCATCGGCCCACTCGAGCGCTAGCTGTGCGAGAGCCGCAGCTCGTCGACATTCACTCTATCCGGCTGAGTGAGCGCGAACATCACAGCCCCGACGACATCATCCGGATTGAGCATTGGCCGCTTCGCGTGCGGCTTCCCGGCCGGGTCGGTGACCGTGACCAAATTCCAGATCTCGGTGTCCGTTGCCGCGGGAGAAATCAACGTTGTGCGGACGCCAGTCCCGCGGAGCTCGGCCCGCAGGACTTCGTGGATGGCGCGAAGACCGAATTTGGCCGCGGAGTAGGCTGCGTTGCCGGTAAAAATGGTTCTGTCCGCGATCGAGCCTATGGTGACGATGTGCCCCCTCTTCCTCTCTTTCATCTCGGCCAGAAAGGCGCGTACAAAGAGAAACGGGCCGACGAGATTGGTGTTGATCGTCTCGATGAAAGACTCGGCCGTCGTCTCCTCCGCGACCGCGACGCTGAAAATCCCGGCGTTGTTCACGAGAATGTCGGGAGGGCCGTTCAGCTCCGTGGTGATGCGCTTCGTCGCCCGCTCGACGCTTTTCGGGTCGGTGACGTCGCACGTGACGGGTATCGACCCTTTGATGCGCGCCGCGCGCTCCTTGAGCTTCGCTTCAGTCCTCGCGACCAGGACTACGCGAACTCCCTCGCCGCTGAGCGCTTCGGCGATTCCGGCGCCGATTCCTCTGGAGGCGCCGGTAACAACAGCGGTCCGCCCGCCGAGCGAGGCCACGCTCTAGTCGCGGCCGTTGTGCGCGAGACGCAGGAACTCGTCGCGCGTCTTGGGATCTTCGCGGAACGCGCCTCTCAGGGCCGAAGTAATCGTCTTCGAGTTCTGCTTCTGCACTCCA
>JAYWBE010000265.1:0-5083 GCA_043781715.1 Gemmatimonadaceae bacterium | reverse complement strand
GCGTGAATCTTGTCGTCCACCAGGTGCGACAGCTTGAGTATGTAGATCTCGCCGACCGTCACGGGGTTGGCGAAAGTCTCGCCGGTGCGGCCGTCACGCAACCTCACCTTTCCACCGGCGGAAATTCCCGCCAGACGCATCAGCTCCATTGCTGCCGCATCGACTTCTACATCTGACTTCTTGGGGCCAAGCGCCGTCGCGAGTGCGCGCAGCTCCTGACTCGCAAGCACCGACGCGGGATCGGTATTGCGCTTCTTCTCGATCTGGTTCCCCGCGGTCTTGTACAGCGCACGTGCTACGGGCTCGTACTCTTCATCGCCCGCCGCGGTCGTGTGGAACGCGATCTGGTTGTTGACCTCCACAGTGTCGCGCTCGGCCAGCTCACGAGCTGCTGCAGAAAGGAACTCGCGGATGCGGTTGTACACATCGCGTGTCTCTGGTGAAACGCCGCGCGCGCCAAGCGAGTCGATTGTGGCATCCGCCAGCAGTTTCACGCGGTCTTCCTGACCCGCGCCCTGGACGTCGACGATGATGCCTCGGATCTCCTCGTCGGAAATCCTGACGCCTTCGACTTTGAGGTCGAGCGCATCACGAACCCACGCGACCGCGGCCAGCTTCAGCAGCAGGCCGATTTCGCGCTCGTTCGCGCCCTGGAACACCGGCGTCTTGGCGTAGAAGCCGAGCAGACGCGCCGCCCACCCGAGGTGGGTCTCGAGAATCTGTCCGACGTTCATACGGCTCGGCACGCCGAGCGGGTTGAGAACGATGTCGACCGGACGGCCGTCGGGGAGGAAAGGCATATCCTCCTCTGGAACGATACGGGCAACGATACCCTTGTTGCCGTGGCGTCCGGCCATCTTGTCGCCGACCGAGATCTTTCTCTTCTCGGCCATGTAGACCTTCACGAGCTGGATCACGCCCGGCGGCAGCTCGTCGGGCTGCAGCACGCGGTCGATTCTTTCCTCCGCCTTCTCCTCGAGCTTGGCCTTCTCTTCGTTCGCCAGATCGATGATAGTGCGGATGCGCTCGTTCATCTTCTTGTCTTCGACGCGGAACGTCTTGAGGTCGAGGGACGAGATCTTGAGATCCTTGAGCATCTGCGCCGTCAGCTTGGTACCGGCGGGAATTGCTTCCTCGACCGTGCCGGACTTGAGCGCGAGCGAGACCGCCTGACCTTCGAGCAGATCCATCAGCTCGGCGTCGCGGACTTCGTTGACGCGGATCTTCTCCTCGCCCTCGAGTCTCCGGATCTCGCCGATTCTCTCGCCGCGATCCTTCTCGACGACCTGGTCCTCGATGCGCGAGAAGATCTTCACATCGATTACCACGCCTTCCATTCCCGGCGAAACCTTGAGTGACGAATCCTTCACGTCCTTCGCCTTCTCACCGAAGATCGCGGTGAGAAGCTTCTCTTCGGGAGAGAGCTCCGTCTCGCCCTTCGGCGTGATCTTGCCGACGAGGATATCGCCGGGCTTGACGTGCGCGCCGATGCGGACGATACCGCGCTCGTCGAGATCGGCCAGCGCCTCTTCGGCGACGTTCGGAATCTCGCGAGTGATCTCTTCCTGGCCGCGCTTGGTGTCGCGGACGTGCAGCTCCAGCTCCTGGATGTGGATCGACGAATAAATGTCGTCCTTCACCAGCCTCTCGGACAGCACGATCGCGTCCTCGAAGTTGTGCCCGTACCACGGCATGAACGCCACGGTGACATTGGCTCCGAGAGCGAGCTGCCCCATTTCGGTGGACGCACCATCGGCGAGAACCTCACCCTGTTTCACCTTCTGTCCGGTCTTCACGATCGGACGCTGGTTCAGGGCGGTGTCCTGGTTGGTGCGCCAGTATTTCTTGAGGCGATAGCGGTCGTGCTGCGTAAGTCTCGCGAGCGGTTTGTCTGAATCCTTCTTGCCGCGCTCCGAGGCGCCGGTGTCAACGATAATCTCGTCGGCAGTGACGCTCGTGATTGTTCCGGCGCGGCGCGCGATTACCACTGCGCCCGAGTCGCGAGCGACCTTCTCCTCGAGTCCGGTTCCGACGAGCGGAGTCTGCGGATTCAAGAGAGGAACGGCCTGCCGCTGCATGTTCGATCCCATGAGCGCGCGGTTGGCGTCGTCGTGCTCGAGGAACGGAATGAGTGCTGCCGCGATCGATACGAGCTGCTCCGGAGCGACATCCATATAGTCGATGCGCTCGGGTGATACGAGCGGAACGTCACCACGCTGGCGGCAAAGCACCAGCTCGTCGACGAACGTGCTGTCCTCGTTCAGGCGAGCGTTCGCCTGCGCGATGACGACATCTTCCTCGCGGTTCGCATCGAGCCATTCGATATCGGCTGTGACCTTCCCGTTCTTCACGACGCGATACGGCGTCTCTACGAAGCCCAGGTCGTTGACCTGTGCGTAGCACGCGAGCGAGGTGATGAGTCCGATGTTCGGACCTTCAGGGGTCTCGATCGGGCACATGCGGCCGTACTGCGAGTAGTGAACGTCGCGCACCTCGAATCCGGCGCGCTCACGCGTGAGTCCGCCGGGTCCCAAGGCCGAGAGACGACGCTTGTGCGTCAGCTCGGCCAGGGGGTTCGTCTGATCCATGAACTGCGACAGCTGCGACGATCCGAAGAACGCCTGGATCACGGCCGAGACCGTGCGCGCGTTGACGAGGTCGTCGAGCGAGATCTTTTCCGGATCGGTGTTGATCGACATGCGCTCCTTGACCAGGCGCGCCATGCGGGAGAGACCGACCGAGAACTGGTTGGCGATCAGCTCGCCGACGGAACGGATGCGGCGGTTGCCCAGGTGATCGATGTCGTCCGTATAGCCGCGTCCCTCGTGGAGCTCGATGAGGTAACGGATGATCGCGACGAAGTCTTCCTTGGTGAGAACCGTCTCGTTGGCGGGACGGTTGGTCATCAGGCGCTGGTTGATCTTGTAGCGTCCCACGCGACCGAGATCGTAGCGCTTGGGCGAGAAGAAAAGTCGTTCAAGCGCCTGTCTGGCTGTTTCCCGATTCGGCGCATCGCCGGGGCGAAGGAGCGAGTAGATCTGCTTCAGCGCCTCCTCGTCGGTGTGCGTGGGATCCTTGGCCAGCGTGTTCTTGATCAATGTCGACTCGGCGCGGCCGGACGTTACGAAGACCTGCACCTTGTTGATCTCGTTCTTCCGCAGCTTGCGGATGAGCGTGTCGGTGAGCGAGTCGGAGACCTCGGCGATCACTTCGCCGGTCTCGGGATTCACTGCATCGACCGCGATTATGCGGCGCGTCGGGCGCTCACCGCGCTCGATGGCGTCGACTTCGTCGCGGAGGTCAATCGTCGTGTACGACGCGAAGACCTTGACCTTGTCGATGTTGAGGCGGCGGAGACGGTTGAAGACCTCCTCAGTCAGCTCGTCGCCTTCCTTGACTACGAGCTCGGACTCTTCGCGCTCCAGCGCGAGCCGTGCTTTCTTGGTCTTGAGCTTGGGCGCCTCGGGGTTGTGGTTCGTACCGGCGAGCGTGATGTCCTCGGCGATGATCGCGCCGAGAACTTCTTTCTGGTCGATACGGGTCTCGCGCTTCCTGACGAGGTCGAGCTCGCGCACGGCGAAGAAGAGGCGCAGTATCTGCGAGTTGGTGCCATATCCGAAAGCACGCAGCAAAGCAGTCGCGGGGAATTTCTTCTTCTTGTCGATGTGCACGTACACGACATCGTGGATGTCGACGGTGAACTCGACCCATGAGCCGCGGAACGGGATGATGCGCGCCGAGATGAGGCGCTGGCCGTTCGGGTGAGTGGACTCCTCGAATACCACGCCCGGCGAGCGGTGGAGCTGGCTCACGATCACGCGCTCGGCGCCGTTGATGACGAAGGTGCCGAGTGGGGTGAGGAGCGGAAGCTCACCGAGATAGACTTCCTTCTCGATGATGTTCTTCGGTCTCTTCCCCGCTTCGGTCGTCTCGAAGACGATGAGTTGAAGTGTGGCCTTCAAAGGCGCGGAGTACGTCATGTCGCGCTCGATGCACTCGGCGACCGAGTATTTCGGTTCCCCTAGGGAGTAACTCTTGTACTCGAGCGAGAAGTTCTCGTGTACGTCGGTTATCGGGAACAGGTCCTTGAAGACGCGCTCGAGTCCGATGTCCTCGCGGTTCTGCGAGGCCGCGTCGAGCTGCAACAGCGACTCGAAGGCGCGGGTCTGGATGTCGAGGAGATGGGGCATTTCCATCCCCTGGTCGAGCTTGGCAAAAGAGATCTGCTTCATCAATTCGGGCATGAATCACCTACAGGCGCAAATAGCCCCGCCCCCGTCTGCCGCGAAATTTTCGCGGATCCGGAGCGAAGCGACTTCAAAACTTCAATTGTGGTACGAGCGGTTTGTCTTGGGTTCATCATCGTCGCAGTGAGAGTAACGGCGCGGGTCGGTCGGAGAGGGCGAGCCGTCCCCGTCGACTCCGCGGTGTTACTTCACTTCGACGCCTGCTCCCTGCTCCTCGAGCTTGGCTTTCATGGCTGCTGCCTCATCCTTCGTCACGCCGGCCTTCACGACGCTCGGCGCGCTGTCAACGAGATCCTTCGCTTCCTTCAGTCCCAGGCCGGTCAGCTCGCGCACGACCTTGATGACCTGGATCTTCTTGGCACCGGCTTCCTTGAGCGTCACCGCGAACTCGGTCTGCTCTTCGGCCACCGCGACCGCGCCCGCACCAGCGCCACCCGCCGCCGGAGCCGCGCCGACCGGCGCCGCTGAGATCGTGACGTTGAACTTCGTCTTGAAAGCTTCGACGAGCTCGGACAGCTCGAGAACCGACATGTTGCCGATCGCATCGAGAATCTCGTCCTTGCTCATTGTTGCGTTTGCCATTGTTGTTGTTCTCCCGGGAAAAATTAGGCGCCTTCGCGCTGTGACTTGAGCGCGTCGAGCGCGCCTGCGAACATGTAAAGAAAGCCGTTGAGCGCGCCGACGAAGGCGGCCATCGGTGACTGCATGCTGGCCGCGAGATCAGCCAGCATTTGCTCGCGAGATGGAAGCGATGCCATGCGCTTTAGCTGCGCATTGTTTATCGCCTTGCCCTGGAGCATCCCACCTTTCATGGCGGGCTTGTCCTCGAACTCCTT
>JAYWBE010000264.1:0-5087 GCA_043781715.1 Gemmatimonadaceae bacterium | reverse complement strand
CGGTCCCGAAGGTCAAGATGGATTCGGCGAAGATCAAGACCCCGACGGTGAAGATCAAGAAGTAACTCCTCACTTACTGGGCACGTGCACCTCCGGCGCGCACCAGCGAAAGCCCCGTCAGACAGTGGCGGGGCTTTTCTTGTTTACGGCGCCAGCGTGGGTCAGTTGGAGTTTTCGCATCGACCTTTTTTTTCCTCGCCGAGATGTGTAGCCGTGGCTATATTTCAGTTGCCCCAGGTCCCGGAGGGCGTAAGCCCGCTAACTCCGTCAGGACCCCGAAGGTAGCAGCGGCATGCGGTGTCTAACGTTGCTCCGTAAGACCTGGGGTACTCCCGCCTCGCAATGTCTCTCGCACTCGCCCGCAAATACCGCCCAAAACGTTTCGCTGACGTAGCCGTCCAGTCGCACGTGTCCAACACGCTGCGTGGGGCAATCGTCCGGGGCCGCGTCGCGCACGGCTACCTCCTTTGCGGACCCCGCGGAGTGGGCAAGACGACGCTCGCCCGCGTCCTGGCGATGGCGCTCAACTGCGAGAACAAACGCGACGACGGCGAGCCATGCGGAGAGTGCATCTCCTGCCAGCGCATCTGGAGCGGATCGTCCAGCCTGGACGTGGTGGAGATCGATGCCGCGTCGAATCGCGGCGTGGACGACGCGCGCGACCTGCGAGAGAGAGCCATGTACGCGCCCTCGGGAGACGATCGCTACAAGGTATACATCGTCGATGAAGCGCACATGCTGACGCGTGAAGCCTGGAACGCCCTGCTCAAGATTCTCGAGGAGCCGCCACCGCGCGTCATATTCGTCTTCGCGACGACGGAGCCGCAGAAAATCGCTCAGACCGCGGCGCCCGTTCTGAGCCGCCTCCAGCGCTTCGATCTCAAGCGCATCGGACTCGCCGACATCACCCGGCGTCTCTCGACCGTGCTGGACAACGAAGGGGTCAAGGCGTCCGACGACGCGCTGTCGATGATCGCTAGAGCCGCCGACGGCTCCATGCGCGACGCTCTGAGCCTCACCGACCAGGTGATATCGATCGGCGAAGGAGCGGTGACCGCGGAGCGAGTCCGTGAAGCTCTGGGTCTCGTGCCGGAAGATGAGTTCCTTGCGATCGTCGACATCATCGCCGGCCACCGCGCGGGAGAGGTCTTCGGCGCCGTCAACAAGCTGGCCGATGCGGGCGTCGACTTCGGGGTGTTTCTCTCGGGCTTCGCCGATATCTTGCGCGCTCAGCTCACCGTCGTCCTGAATGGGAAAGCAGAGGGAGTCTCGGCGACGGCTGCGGCTGCCCTCCGGGAAAGGCGGGATCTCTTCACCGCCGGCGATCTGCTTCGCATGCTGAGCGCCGTCAACGCGCTGGAGCCGACCTTCAGAAAGAGCTCGCAGCAGCAGCTGCTGATCGAGATGCTTCTGGTTCGGATGGCGCTCCTCGATCGCACCGTCGCGCTCGAGGATCTGCTCAAGGGCCTGGGTGGAGAAGCTACGCAGGGGGCAGCAAAAGCCGAGGTGCCCAGCGCCTCGGTACGGACGCAGCCGGCCCAGGCGTCGGTTGCGCGAACGGTACCGCGGCCGGCGACAAAGCCCGGATATCCGCCGCAGCTCGATGCACCCAACGCGCTTCCGCCCAGTGTAGCTTCGAAGCCGTCCACTCCTTCCGCGAATGAGGGCCAGCTCCGCGAAATGAAGCGTGCAATGGAAACGACGGCACAGGATTCGAATCGGAGCCGCATGACACCGGAAGCCCTGAAGGAGGAGCGCATCGGCATACTCCGCCAGAAAGATCCGGCGCTTGGCGCGGCCATCGACGAGCTCGATCTCGAGCTCCTCGACTAACTACTCATCCTGAATTCACGAGTCATGGCAGATTTCACGAAAATCTTCGAGCAGGCGCAGCAGATGCAGGCGCGCATGCAGCAGATGCAGTCCGAGCTGGAAAAACAGACTGTCACCGCGGCGGCGGGCGGCGGCATGGTGACGGTCGAAGCCGACGGGAAGGGAACCATCACTAAGATCAAGATCGATCCCAGCGTCGCCGATCCGAAGGATCTCGAGATGCTCGAGGATCTGGTTCTGGTCGCCGTCAACGAGGCGCAAAAAAAGGCGGCGGAGCTGGCCAAGGGAGAAATGGGCAAGCTCACTGGCGGGCTCAACCTCCCATTCAAGCTGCCTTTCTAGCGTGGGAGCCATCGACGATCTGGCCGCCGAACTGTCGAAGCTGCCCGGGATCGGGCGGAAGACGGCGCTCCGGCTGACGTATCACCTCCTGAAGCAGACTCCCGAACAGTCCAAGCGCCTCGCCTCGGCCCTGACGACCTTGGTCGAGAAGGTCCGGCCGTGCCCCCAGTGCTTCAATCTGACAGAGGAGGATTTGTGTTCCATCTGCCGTGACGCGCGCAGGGATACGGGAGTCATCTGCGCAGTAGAGGAAGCATCCGATATCGGGGCTATCGAGCGGTCTGGCGAATTCCGTGGCGTCTATCACGTCCTGGGAGGTCGCCTGTCGCCATTGGATGGCATCGGACCCGAAGATCTCACCATACCGCAGCTGGAGACGAGAGTGTCGGCTGGAGTCGTCCGCGAAGTGATAATTGCCACCAACCCGAGCATAGAGGGCGAGACCACCGCGCTGTACGTACAGCGCAAGCTCGCCCGTTATCCCCTCACGGTCTCCAGGATTGCCCGGGGACTCCCGGTCGGGGGCGATCTCGAATACGCGGATGGCGTGACCATTGCCCAGGCGTTGACCGCCAGGAGGGCAATGTCATGAGCAAACAGCGCGCGAGTTTCGTGGCCGTGGGGTTTCTGGGCGGAGTAGCCGCCGGGAGCCTGGTCTGGAGCCGCCTGCAGCGCCAGTACCGCCGCAATCTGTTTTCCCGCCACACGCTCAGGCGCGTCGCCGCGCTCGGCTACCTTCGCGCCCGGCCCTCGGTCAACACCGCCCAGCTGCTTCGCGAATATGTCGCCTGGGAGCCGCGTCCCATTCTCCGCGAGCGCGGAGTGAGGATGCTGAAACGGCTCGAGGCTGCGCTGTGACCGGGGGACGATGACCGCCGGCACGGCGAACTGGTCGTTCACGCAGGACGACTTCACCGCGATAACTGAATCCTTGCGGCGCTTTCTGAACGAAACCAAGTCGCTCTGCGCGCTCCTGGTTGACCGTTCCGGACAGCTCGTGACGACCGTCGGAGAGGCGTCCGGGCTGGACACGACCACCTTCGCGACCCTCACGGCCGCCGACTACAGCGCCAACGACCAGCTGGCGAAGCTCGTCGGCGAAAACGACTTCTCGAGCCTCTTTCATCAGGGCGAAAAGGAGTCCATCTACGTCGCGGACATCGCGCGGCGCCTGCTTCTGGTAATAATCTTCGATTCGCGCACGACTGTCGGGCTCGTCCGTCTGAGGATGAAGGACGAGATCGAGGAGTTGACGTTGTTGGTCGATCGTGTATTCTCACGCGGTCGCAACGGCGCCGCGCCTGAGGAGCATCTGCTCCGTGGCGCGGATGACGAGATCGACAAACTCTTCAACTGGTGAGGAAGAGCTAGACGTGTCGATGATCAACTACGCTTCGCGCGAGATCAATTGTAAGATCGTTTACTATGGTCCCGGGCTTGGCGGCAAAACCACGAATCTCGAGCACATCTACGGCAAGGTTAAGCCGGAGACGAGAGGGAAGCTCATATCTCTGGCGACGGAGACGGAGCGCACTCTCTTCTTCGATTTCCTCCCCGTCGATCTGGGAACCATCCGCGGCTTCAAGACCCGCTTCCACCTTTACACGGTGCCCGGCCAGGTTTACTACAACGCCAGCCGCAAGCTCATTCTCAAGAACGTGGATGGGATCGTGTTCGTGGGCGATTCCCAGGCGGAACGCATGGAAGCAAACCTGGAGTCGATGCAGAATCTCTACGACAACATGGCCGAGTACGGATACGATCTGACGCAGATGCCTTTCGTGATCCAGTACAACAAGCGCGATCTGGCCAATGCCTCTCCGATCGAAGATCTCCAGGCTGCCCTCAATCCGGGATGGGAAGTGGAGGACGCAAGCAAGCATCGCGTCCAGCCGGATCCGTACCATGCGGGGCAGAATCTGGTCGAGCAGCTTCCCGGCGGCGAATGGGTGGAGAGAGCGCCGTATTTCGAGGCGATTGCGGTAAACGGCGATGGGGTGTTCGATACCCTCAAGGCCGTGAGCAAGCTGGTGTTGAAGGCGCTCGCCTAGCGGGGGCAGAGGGGCCGCGCGTGAATCTCCCAAATACGATCACGGTCGGCCGCATACTCGCCGCGCCCTTCATCGCAGCACTGCCGTTCATAGCATCGCCCGGCGCGAGGCTTGTCGCGTTCGTTCTCTACATCGTGGCGGCCATAACCGACTACTACGACGGAAAGCTGGCGCGCACGCGGAATCTGATCACGGACCTTGGCCGCCTGCTCGATCCGCTCGCCGACAAGCTGCTGCTCTTCGCGACGCTGCTTCCGATGTTCGTTCTGATGGCGCCACCCAACGACGCGCTCGTTCCCACGCGCGCGGAGAGCATCGACGCCGCACGGCTTCAGTTCATCACTCCCTTTGGCCAGGTGGGGCTGCCATGGTGGATAGTCGCTATCGTGATCGGACGCGAGATCTTCATGACTGTTTTCCGCCACGCGGCCGCGCGTCGCGGTGTCGTCATCTCGGCGATCGGTCCGGCCAAATGGAAGACTGGATTCCAATCCGTGTGGGTTGGCTCGGCTTACTTCTGGTTCTTTGCAGCGACCGTTGCCAGAGCTGAAGGGTGGGCCAATGTTGCCTGGCGTTCATTCGCCAACTTCAACGGGATCGTCGGCACGGTCACCATGATCGCATCGGTATTCCTCACCGTTTACTCCTTGATTCTCTATCTCCGGCGATACGCCGGCGTGTTCACCGCTTGAACGCAATGCAGGTCGAGCTGATCACCATCGGTGACGAGCTCCTCCTGGGCTTCACGATAGATACGAACGCCGCGCACATATCGCGCACCCTCGCGGCGGCTGGCGTCGAGATCGTTCGTCGCACCACTGTAGGCGACGAGCCCGAGAAGATTGCGGGCGCGGTACGCGA
>JAYWBE010000263.1:0-14844 GCA_043781715.1 Gemmatimonadaceae bacterium | reverse complement strand
AGTGACCGTCGAGGTGCGGCTGCGGCGAGTGAGTGATGAAATACTGGCTGCCGCCGGTATCGGGTCCGGAGAGCGCCATTCCGACCGCTCCGCGCTCGTAGCGGCGCCGATTCATCTCGTCACGTATTGCGTAACCGGGGCCGCCGTTTCCATCATCACGTGGGTCGCCATCCTGGGCAACGAAGTTTGGAACCACTCGGTGAAAGCGTATGTTGCGATAGTATCCAGACCGCGCGAGGCTGAGAAAGTTCCATACGGTGATCGGAGCATCGATCCCGAACAGCTCGAGACGGATGGGTCCCCGCACGGTGTTGATCGTCGCGTTCAGCGTCTTCCCGACGTGCGCCCGCATCACGATCGTGCGTACCACTCCTTCGTACCAACCAATCGGCCTGGGTGTGGCCGCGACGCTTCCCCACCTCGACCAGACCGGAATCGTTTTTCCAGCGGCCCGCTCGAGGGGATCGGCCGGCACAGGTGTTCCGGCAAGCTGAGCGCGCCACGTGGGATTGAGAGAGCCGCTGTCTTTTTTCCAGAGAGCGACGACGTACTGTATCGCCGCCAGCCTCGCGTCATTCGCCGAATCGCGGCCTGCCTGACTGTAGCTTGCGAGAACCGCCGCGAGGTCAACGACGGACGGCCGGTCTGCGAGCGCGCCGATTACAGTTGCGCGCACATAGAAGTCGGGATCCCGAAGGCCGCTCACCAGGAGAGCGTGGACGCTCTCCTCGAGCGGGATCGTTGGCGGCGGGGCAAGTGCCGCGTACGCTGCTTCGCGCACTCTCGGATCGGGATCTCGCGTCAGTGGAGCGGCGCGCGAAATCGCAAAGGCTCGATCAATCGTGTCGCCAGCCGCCGAAGCAACAGCTGCGCGGAGCCGCCAGTCAGGGCTCGATGTCCACTGAGTCAGCTCCGCTGGTCGCATACCCGCTCGCACGGCTGACGCCAGCAGCGACGAGCGATACGCGATCGAAGTGTCGGCTGCCCAGAGTGCCGGAAGCTCGGTAGCGTCTTTTGACAACACAGTTCCGAAGCTCTGCGCCGCCGCGATTCTAACGTTCGGGTCGTAGTCCCGCGTCGCGTAAATGATCGACGCTTTCGCCAACGGACCATAGGTGCCGAGAGATCGAACGGCGTTGATGCGAACGTGTGGATCGATATCACCAACCAGCCGAGCGAGAACGGCTAGTGCCTTTGGGCCAAGCGAATCCCCAGCCGCCGATTTAGCGATTCCACGCGCGATCTCGGCACGGACGCGCTGATTTCCGCTGAGCGCGTCGGTGTACGGCGCCGACATCTCCACCGAACGGTCGGGATTTTGAGGTCTCGCGCTTAACGCTGGCGACGCCTCGAGATCGATCAGCTCACGCACGCCACCGGGCGCGCGGGTGCGCGCGATCGCGTAGGACGCCGCCCACACCACTGAGGGATGCCCGTCTCTCAGATATGGCCTGACATCCGCGAGAGGTACTGGACGCAGCTTCGACGCTGCAAGCAGTAGCTGGATCGCGGTGTCGTGATCGTGTCCGCTACTAAGAGCCGTCGTGATTGCCGCGCGCGCGGGAGCACCGATCTCTCCCAATGCCCACGCCGCTTCGCGGGCGACTTCATGATTCAACGCGAGCGCCGTACCGAGGTCGGGAATCGACGCCGTATCGCGTAGCAGACCGAGCGCGTAAGCAGCGTTGGCGGCGACTGCAAGGTCACGATCCTTGAGCAACGCGCGAAGGCGCGACGCGCCCGCCATTCCCGGTTCCGTGCCGACCTGGCCGATCGCGAGAGTTGCCGCCGCGCGCACGGGACGCCATTTGCTCGCGAGAGCGCGATCAACAAGCGCCGTGTCGAGCTGGCGTGTGTCGGTCATCGCGAGAAGCCGGGCGTAGAGATTCACCTCGCGAGCGCCGATCGCCGGCGGCAACACCTGGGCGTGAGCGCTGGCGGAAATTCCGACCAGCAGAAGGGTGTTAACGAAGTGCTTGCGAAGCCGCATCCTTTAGTACCTTGCGAAGTGATTCGGGCAATGTAGTGAGTCGAGAGTCGCGCGTGAGCGAAGCCAGCTTGGTCGAAGCCGTTACGAGGCGCTCTCCCGTTTCCGCGTTGCTGATCACGTAATCGAACGTGATCGTGCGCGACCTCACATCGCTGATGGTGGTGGTCACGCGAATCAGATTGTCGTAGCGCGCGGCGGAGTGGAACCTAAGGCTCGCCTCGACGACAGCCAGCGTGACGTTCTGCCTCTCCAGCTCGGCGTACGGCGTTCCCAGCGCGCGAATGAATTCAGTGCGCCCAATCTCGCACCAGATCAGATAGTTGGAATGATACACCACCTGCATCTGGTCGGTCTCGGCGTAACGGACCCGGAACTCGACGGTGTGAGCCGTCCCACGATTGGAATGGGATGTCATCTGAAGGGGAGAACCGAAAATGCCCTGCCCGGGATGCTTTGTAAAGCCTGCCCGCCGCGCTAACTTGAGCGGTGCTCAACGCTCCCTGTTACATCGTGTCGGACGCGCACCTGGGCGTCGCCAGCCCCCAAATCGAGCGATCGTTCGTGTCATTTCTGCGCGGGCTGGCTGGAGACGCGAAGTCGCTGATCATCAACGGCGATCTCTTCGACTTCTGGTTCGAGTGGAAGACAGTGATTCCACGCCACAGCTTTCGCGCGCTGGCAGCGCTCGCCGAGCTCAAGGATGCGGGCGTGGATATCCTCTGGGTCGCCGGCAACCACGACTGCTGGGGCGGTAACGTACTGCGCGAAGATGTCGGCGTCACCTATGTCGTCGGCCCGTGGGATGGAACGGTCGCGGGCTGGAGAGTGCGGATCGAGCACGGCGACGGGTTGCGCGACAGCGAGGATCGCGGTTACCGGATGATTCGTCCGGTCATGCGCCATCCCCTCGCCATCAAGGCGTTTCGGATGCTGCACCCTGACTGGGCGAGCAAGCTCGCTCAAGGCAGCTCCAACGCGAGTAGAACCTATCGCGCTAGGGACGAGGGACGTGGCCTCCGGGCCTACGCGAAGCAACAACTGGAAAACGCGAAGGATCTCGACCTGCTCGTGTACGGACACTCCCACGTCGCGGCGCTCGAGCGAATGGACAGTGCTGGAGTTTTCGGGAACGCGGGCTCCTGGCTCGACGCTCCCACCTTCCTCAAGCTCACAGACGAAGCCATCGAGCTGCGCGAGTGGGACGGATCAGCCCAGGGTAAGCGTCTCAACTCGATCAATCGATGACCCGAGAAAGCGCTGGCCGAGCGCCAGGAATGTGTCCGGCGCGTCAGAGGCAATGAAGCGATAGCGCGCACCGTTGGGCGTGGTGTTCTCCAGACCGTCTGCCCGCAGAACTTCCCCCGCCTCACGCGCTGTCTCGTGTGCGCTGTCGATCAATCTGACATCGCGTCCGACGACATTCCCGATCACCGTTTTCATGAGCGGGTAGTGGGTGCATCCGAGAACCAGCGTATCGACGTCGGCCGAGACGAGCGGCGCGAGATAGTTGCGGGCGATGGCGCGCGTCACCTCGCTGTCGAGCCAGCCTTCTTCGACCAGCGGCACGAAGAGCGCGCAGGCCTGGGCCGTGACTTGCGCGTCGGGAAGAAGCTTCCTGATTTCCTTTTCGTATGCGAGCGACTTGATCGTTCCCGCGGTTCCGATCACACCGACCCGTTTGGTTTTTGTCACGGCGACGGCCGCGCGGGCGCCAGGCTCGATCACGCCGATGATGGGGAAATCGAATTCTTCGCGCAGCGCGGGAAGCGCGTGCGCGGTCGCGGTGTTGCACGCGACGACGAGAGCCTTCACCCCTTCGCCTTTGAGAAACGCCGTGATTTCCCGACTGTATCTCAGAACCGTGTCCGGACTCTTGGGGCCGTACGGCACGCGGGCGGTGTCGCCGAAGTAGATGATGCTTTCGTTCGGGAGCTGGCTGATCATCTCCCGAACGACGGTAAGGCCGCCCATTCCGGAGTCGAAAACGCCGATCGGTGCGGAGCTGCTCACCTCAGTCTCAGCGACGCGTAAACTCCCGCGGAATTCGGAGTGGCCACGACGCCGATATTCGCCTTGAAATCCCAGAGATTGGCGGCGACGTACGCGTCGGCGCCGGAGAAGAGATGGTTGAACAGGATCGCCGCGATCCAGTCCTCGTAGTGTGTTCGGCGCGCCTTGATTCGATCGGGAGTGAAGCGGCTGGCGATATAGGTGTCCGGAACCGGGAGTCCTGTTTTCGGATCGATGGTCGCGATGCCGGTGACGGGATCAATCTTGTACGTAGCAACGATGCTGTCCTTTGCGAACGCCTTCGCCTCGGCGAGATCCTGGGCGGACTTGCGGGCCATTCCGAGGGATCCGATCTCGATCACCGCGAACAGCATCGCAGCGTGGTCGCGACCGAAGACCGTCTGCGCGTAGCCGGGAATGAGGAGCGAACTGAGAAAGGCGCGACGCGGTGTCATTGGCGGCTTCGGCGTATCAGTTGCAGCGGGTTGCGGCGTTTTCGGCCTGGGCGCGGCGATCCCGGCGCGGGCGCTATCCCGCTGCTGCGCCACGGACGCGTGGGGGACGAGCAGAGTGAGACAGAGGAGCGCCGTGGCAAGCATGGTGGCGGGAGAGTGTGGGAATCGAACCCACCCGACCCTACGAAGTAGGGTCACAGTGATTTTGAAGATCACGGAAGCCACCAGGCCCCATCCACCCCCACGCGTCTCAATGAACTTCGATCGCAACTTCTCCCCGTTCGACGACCTCGCCCACGACTACCGATCCCGCCACGCGTGAAAGATAGTCAGGTGTTCGCGACCGACCGATGCACACGAGGAGGCCGCCGGATGTCTGCGGGTCGTGGAGAATTGCGCGATCCTCCTCGGTTCCCTTCTCCCAGTGGACGAGATCGCGGAGATATTCCGCGTTCCGCTTCGCGCCGTCGGTAACGAATCCGGCTCTCACGGCCTCGCGGACCCCGGGGAAGATCGGAATCGCGTCGAGGTCCAAGCGCAGCGTTACGTTGCTCGCGCGGGAGATGTGCGACATGTGGCCCAGTAGCCCGAAGCCTGTGATGTCGGTGGCGCAGCGCGATCCCACAGCGAGCGCGGCGCGACTCGCCTGGCCGTTGAGCGTCTTCATTCCCTCGAGCATGGCGCGCCGCGATTCCGGCGAAAGCTGCCCTCGCTTTCCGGCCGTGGCGAGAATCCCGTTTCCGATCGGCTTCGTGAGAACGAGCTGATCGCCCGGCCGCGCGCCCGCGTTTGTGAGGAGAAAATCCGGGTGCGCTCGGCCCGTCACTGCCAGACCGTACTTGAGCTCGGGATCCACGACGGTGTGTCCACCAACGATGACCGCTCCGGCCTCGTGAACCTTGTCCTGGCCCCCGGCCAGAATTCCGGTCAACACCTCGAGCGGCAAGTCGTTCGTCGGAAAAGCGACAATGTTGAGCGCGGTGAGCGGCTGGCCCCCCATCGCGTACACGTCCGAAAGCGCGTTCGCGGCCGCGATCTGTCCGAAGTCGAACGGATCGTCCACGATGGGCGGGAAAAAATCCACGGTCTGGACGAGAGCGAGATCGTCCGACACCCGGAAGACCCCCGCGTCGTCGAAGGTTTCTCTGCCGACGAGCAGCCGTGGATCTGACATCACTGGGAGCGCGGCCAGCGCGCGGGACAGATCGCCCGGACCCATTTTGGACGCGCAACCGGCGCAGCGCGCGAGCGCGGTGAGCCTGATCAGCTCTTCGCTCGTTTTCGAGGTGCTCACCCCGCGATCCCGCCGGTTACTTGGACGCGACAACGGCGATCGCGTCGATCTCGACCATGGCACCGCGAGGAAGCGCCGGAACCTGAACGGTGGAGCGAGCCGGACGCGCATCGCCGAGCCACTTGCCGTAGACCTCATTCACGGTGGGAAAATGCGCGAGATCCTGCAGGTAGACGGTCGTCTTCACGACGTCGCCCCACGACGCTCCCGCGGCGCGAAGCACCTCCTGAAGATTCCGCATTACCTGTTCGGTCTGCTCGACGATTCCGCCTTCAACGATCTTGCCCGCGCCGGGATCGAGCGGAATCTGCCCCGCTGTAAACAGAAACCCATTGGCGATGATTCCCTGCGAATAGGGTCCGATCGCCGAGGGCGCTTTGTCGGTACTGATCTTCTTGAGTGGCATTCAATTCTCCGTCGGCTGCGTTGAAACGGGCAGAGTCAGCGTGAGCGCGAATGTTACACACTAGGGAGCTTCGAAGGCCAGACCGAAGAGCCGTTCGGCGTTCGCAGCCGTAACCCGCCCAAGCTCGAGAGGATCATCGCCCCGGGCCGTTGCAACCTTCGAAAGCGTGTGGGCGACCCACGCCGGTTCGTTCCGTTTCCCCCTGAAGGGAACGGGTGCGAGATACGGGGAATCGGACTCCACTAGCAGGCGATCCCGCGGTACCAGTCGCACCAGGTCGTCGTCCGACCATTTGTTGAAGGTCACGATCCCGCTGAACGAGACGAACCACCCAGCGTCGAGCGCGAATTCGGCCAGCGAGTGGGAGCCCGTGTAGCAGTGCAGGACGCCGAGGACCCCGGCGGCTCGAGCGTCACGAATGATCGAGCGGGTGTCGTCCTCGGCGTCTCTGGTGTGGACGACGACCGGCTTGTCCATCTCATGAGCGAGCGCAATCTGAGCCGAGAACGCGGCGCGCTGAGCTTCGCGGGGAGAGTTGTCGTAGCGATAGTCGAGTCCACACTCGCCAACCGCGACGGCGGAATGTCTCAGCAGCTCGCGCAGCTTCGGAATATCGCGCGACGCGTCAAACGCGGCTGCGTCGTGGGGATGGATTCCGGCGGTCGCAAAGACGAACCGGGGATTGTCCGCCGCGCACTGGGCGGCGACCGCCGCCGTCGCGAGCGACTCCCCGATGCAGACTATCGCCAGCGCGCCCGCAAGGCGGGCGCGCGAGATTACCGCGTCGCGGTCGCCGGTGAAGGCCGCGTCCGCGAGGTGGGCGTGGCTGTCGACGAAGATTGACGTACGCCCGTCTTGCGGGGCCATTTGCGTTCGATCCAGAGGAGCACCGGCGCTGCTACGTAAATCGAGCTGAAGGTTCCCGTGACGACACCGAACGCCATCACCCAGGCGAAGGGACGAATCACCTCTCCCGCAAAAATGAGCAGAGAGAGCGTTGCGGCAAAAACGGTGGCGTGTGTCAGCACCGATCTCGGCAGCGTCTCGTTGATAGAGCGATTGAGGGTCTCGTAAAGCGTCTCTTTCCTTCCCTTCCGCAGGTTCTCGCGGACGCGATCGAAGATGATGATCGTGTCGTTGAGAGAATACCCGAGGACTGTCAGCAGACCCGCCACGACAGTCAGCGAGATCTCCAGATGCATCAGCTTGAGAAACGCAATCGTGGTGAACACGTCGTGACTAGTCGCGATGACGGCCGCGGTGGCGAATCGCCACTCAAACCGGATCGACAGGTACACGAGCGTAATGAGGAACGACAGCAGGATCGCAATGATCGCTCCGCGCTTCAGCTCGCTTCCGACACGGGGGCCGACGGCTTCCGTCCGAATGACCCTCAGATTTTTCTCGCCGAACTTCTGCTTCAGTACCCTCTCGATGCTAACCGCGATGGCCTCAGCACCCTTCGATTGCGAGGCGACCGCTGCCGGGTCCTGTGCCCGGACCGTGAACTCGCGATTCGTCCCGAACTGCTGGATCTCGGCGCCTTTGATTGCCGCTTGGTCCAGCGTCGAGCGAATCATGCCAACGTCCGGCGGCTGCGTGAACTCCAGCTGCAACAACGTTCCGCCGGTGAACTCGATACTCAGGTTGAGAGGCTTGATCGCGAGAGATCCAAGCCCCAAGACGATGAAGGCGATCGTGATCGCCGCCATCACCTTCCACCAGCGGATGAAGTCGTAATTGGTGTCGTGAAGAATTCGAAGCATCAGATGCTCAGGCTTGTCTGGGCATCGCGCGAGCGATTCAACCAGATCATGTAAAAAGTGCGTACCACAAAGATCGAGGTGATCATCGAGGCGGCGATACCGGCGAGAAGCGTGACGGCGAAGCCGCGAACGGGCCCGGTGCCGTATTGATAGAGAACCGCTGCCGTCAGCGCGGTGGAGACGTTCGAGTCAACGATCGCGCTCATGGCGTGACGAAATCCCTCATCGATCGCGGTGCGAACCGTCTTGCCATGGGCAAGCTCCTCGCGTATTCGCTCGAAGATCAGGACGTTGGCGTCCACCGCTATTCCGATCGAGAGCACGAAGCCCGCGAGCCCCGGCAGCGTAAGCACCGCCTGGAATCCGGCGAGTGCCGCCATCGTGTACAGGATGTAGAGGGCGAGCGCGGCCACGGCGAGCGCGCCGGAGAAGCGATAGTAGCCGAGCATGATGACGACGACGAGAGCGATCGCAATGGCGCCGGCAGTCGTGGCCTTGTGGATCGAGTCCTGGCCGAGACTCGCGCCGATCACCCGCACATCCGCGACCTTGAGCGGGACGGGCAGCGAGCCCGCCCTCAAGACGAGTGCAAGATCCTGGGCCGCCTGAAGATCCTTGCCACCCATGGTGATCTGGCCGTTCGCGCCGATTGCGCTCTGAATGACCGGTGGTCGCCCCATCACCCGCTGGTCGAGCACGATCGCCATGTAATCCTTGATGTGCCGTGAGGTCTCGGTACGAAACCGGCGGGCGCCCTCGTTGTTCATCGTGAACTGCACGAGGTTCCCTTCCGTGGGCGACGTGTTCGGCTTGGCGTCGGTGAGAAACTCGCCGGTGATGATCGGCTTGGCGTCGAGGACGTAGAGCGGACGGTAGACTCGATTGCCGAGCGACACCGTGTCGCTGCTCCAGCGAATCACTTTGGCGGGCGGAAGCGCCGCGGCTACCGCGGGCATGCCCAGGTATTGCGTGACCAGCCCGACATCGGTCTCGGCGACGTAGTACTCGCCGGGCATCTGACCCTGCTGAATCAACTTCGAGAATGCACCGGGTCCTCCGACCGTTCCCGTGACCGCTTTCGAACTGTCCGTTTTGGAGCTGTCGGCTTTCTTGGATGTATCGGCGGTAAAGAGAGATTGCAGGCCGGGGTTAACCGTGTCTTTTTTGGCGCCGGGCGAAGCAGAGGCCACCGTTATCTTCGTATCCTTCAAGACGGCGTCCACTCTCGGCAGCGCTTTCTCGAGGGCCTGGGTTTTGTCCGTTATCTGGAATTCCAGAAAAGCCGACTTCTGGACTACGTCCTGGGCGCGACGCGGATCGTCGATGCCGGGAAGCTCCACGATGATCCGGTCCCTTCCGGCCTTCTGCACCACGGGCTCGGAGACGCCGAACTCATCGATGCGGTTCCGCACGACCTTGAGCGCGTTGTCGATCGCCTTGCTCTTGTCGGGAACCAGACCTTTGGATTCATCGACCTCGAGGGCGAGGTACATGCCTCCCTGGAGATCCAGACCCCGCTTCAATGGAACGCGGCGAACGGTGTCGTAAACGAATTCGCCATTGCGCTTGACGCGCTCAACAACTGTCCGCGGAAAGAGCGTCCAGATGGACGCCAGGATGAGACCCAGAATTATGGCAATGCGATACTTCAGATTCATGCTGCTGTATCGGGAAAAAGGTGCACTTCCGGACTAGCCTGTAAGGTTACCGGAAACGTTAAGGAGAGTCAACGCGTTTCTGGCCTCGCGCTCGTCGTGCGCGAGCTGCTTGGACAGCAGTTCCGCCGACGCAAACTTTCGCGTCTCACGAAGCCTGGCCACGAAATCGATTCGAACGTGCGCACCATAGAAATCCCCGCTCGTATCGAACAAATGCACCTCCAGCGACGTCGCTGAATCTCCAAATGTCGGCCGTGGTCCGAGGTTCATCATCCCGCCAACGGGGCCTGCCGACGTTTGAACACGCACCGCATATACACCCTCGGGCGGAAGAAGCTTCCTCGGAGGCGGAGGTCCAAGATTCAAGGTGGGAAATCCGATCCTGCGGCCGCGCTGCGCTCCCTCGATGACACGGCCACTCACGGAGTAGAGGCGTCCAAGAGCTTCCGCCGCGCGGGCCAGATCACCGCCCGCAACCGCGCGGCGGATCGAGGTCGAGGACACCGAGTGTCCGTCCGGCGTCGAGACGGGATCCACCACATCCACCCGGAAGCCGTCTCGTTCCCCGAGTGTCCGCAAAACAGCGACATTACCCGCCCGCTGCCGGCCGAAGCCGTGATCATAGCCGATGAGCAGCTCCTGCAGTCGGAAGCGGCGCCTGAGTACGAGCTCGACGAAATCCTCCGCGGAATAGGCGGCAAGGTTCGCGGTAAAAGGCACTACCGCCAGATAATCGATTCCCGTTTCGGCCAGAACTTCCTGCTTCTCGTCATGGGTCGTGAGCAGGAGCGGCGCCGCAGCTGGATTGACGATCTCGAGCGGGTGGGGCTCGAACGTTACCAGCACACTCGGAATTTTCAGGTGGCGCGAGCGCGCCACGAGCCGCTCGACGACGTCGCGATGGCCGCGGTGAACGCCGTCGAATGTGCCGACGGTGATCACCGTGGCCGAGACGTAGGGCGGCAGTCCCGACTCGTCGGACGCGTCGATTTGCCTAGGCATCCGGTACGACGCGCAGCGCTCTCACGCGAGCAGGACTGTTGGCAAGGCTCTCCAGCGTCGCCGCATCCCGAACGTCAAACGCGCCGGCACGCGTGCGGCGGAGCTGTTCGAGGTGCGCCGCGGAAGAAGTGAGGCGTCCGAGGTCACGGGCAAGAGCGCGAATGTAGGTCCCGCTGCTGCAGGTGATGACGGCCGAGAGTGAATCGCCGGTGAGTTTTCCCAGGTCCCAACTGTGTACCGTGACGTTCACGGCTGCGAGATCGAGGGGCTCCCCCCGACGGGCCGCCTCGTAAGCTCGGATTCCATCTACACTCTTCGCCGAATAGGCGGGAGGTACCTGGGAGATGGTGCCCGTAAGCGACTTCACCGCCGATCTGACGTCGGCCTCGCGCGGAGAGGGTGCCGCACGGATGACTGTCCCCGTCGCGTCATCCGTGTCGGTCTCCTCTCCGAACTTGATTGTCGCTTCGTAAACCTTGGGCTCGGCGTCGATGAACGTCGCCAGGCGCGTGGCACGACCGAGGAGGAGAACGAGCAGCCCGGTAGCGAAAGGATCGAGGGTGCCGAGGTGACCGATGCTGCGCTCACCGTAAATGCGTCTCACGTGCTGGACGACGTCGTGCGAAGTCATTCCCGCCGGCTTGTCGACTAGGAGCAATCCCTGAGAAGGCGCGGAGAGCTCGGCGTTGCGGTCAGTCTCTTTCGGCGTGGAGAACTCGGCTCCGCGGTCAGTCTTGTTCGCGACCACGACCCGCCGCGGCGTCTTGTCTTTTCACGTCAGCGAGGAGCGATTCGATGCGGGCGGCCCGAGCGATGGTGTCGTCTTCCTTGAACTGAATATCGGGCGCGACCCGCAGCTGCAGCTCGCGCGCCACGCGTGAGCGGAGGTGCAAAGCGACGCTCTCGAGTCCGTCGAAAGTCGCCTTCTTCTCGGTATCACTCCCGAGCACGCTCACGTAGACACGGGCGTGGCGGAGGTCGGGACTGACCTCGGCCCCGGTGACGGTGACGAAGCCAACGATGCGCGGATCCTTTACCGATTCGGTGAGGAATGTCGCCACCTCGACGCGGACCGCTTCGGCGACGCGGTCCGCTCGACGCGTGTTACGCAGAAGCGCCCGCCGCCGAGGTCAGAGTCCGCGCCACCTGTTCCTTCTTGTAGCATTCGAGCACGTCGCCCACCTTGATGTCGTTGAAGTTCTCGACGCCAATTCCGCACTCGAATCCATCGCGCACTTCCTTGACGTCGTCCTTGAAGCGGCGCAGCGACGCGATGGCTCCGTCGTATATCTCCACCCCGTCTCGGATCACGCGAACGCGGCCCTGGCGGTTGATGACTCCGCTGCGTACGGAGCAGCCGGCAATGACGCCCATCTTCGGAACCTTGAACAGCTCGCGAACCTGGGCCTCGCCGAGCACGACCTCCTTCTCCTCGGGCCGAAGCATGCCCTCGAGCGCGGCACGAACGTCTTCGACCGCTTCGTAGATGATCTTGTAGAGCTTGATCTCGACGCCTTCACGCTCGGCCGCGGCGCGCGCGTTGTTGTCGGGCCGCACGTGGAAGCCGACGATGATCGCGCCGGATGCGCGCGCGAGCAGAATGTCGCTCTCAGTAATGGCACCCACACCACGGTGGATGACGTCGACCGAAACCTCGTCGTTTGAAAGCTGGCCGAGCGAATCCGCGAGCGCTTCCGCGGGACCGCCCTGATCGGCCTTGATTACGATGCGGAGCGTCCGCTTCTGGCCGGGCGCCGTCTGCGACATGAAGTCCTCGAGCGAGATCACGCCCTTGGCGGTACGGCGACTCTTTGCCTCGCGGTCGAGACGCTGGCGGCGCTGCGCGATCTCACGGGACTCCATCGCATCTTCCACGACCACGAACTGATCGCCGGCCATCGGAACGCCGCCGATGCCAAGGACCTGCGCCGGTATCGCGGGACCCGCGTCCTTGATGTTGCGGCCGCGCTCATCCAGCAGCGCTCTCACGCGGCCAGAGTACATGCCGCAGATGAAGTCGTCGCCGACGCGAAGCGTGCCGTTGCTGACGAGAACCGTCGCAATCGCGCCCTTGCCCGGATCGAGCTGCGCTTCGATCACCGCTCCCGTGGCGCTCCGGTTCGGATTCGCCTTGAGGTCGAGGATCTCGGCCTGGAGCAGAATCTGATCGAGCAGGATGTCGATGTTCGTTCCCTTCTTCGCGGATACCTCGGTCGAAAGAACGGTACCACCGAACTCCTCGAGCACGACGCCGTGCTGGAGGAGATCCTGTTTCACCTTCATCGGATTTGCGCCCGGCACGTCGATTTTGTTAATCGCAACGATCATCGGCACGCCGGCGTTCTTGGCGTGCGAGATGGCCTCGATAGTCTGCGGCATCACCTGATCGTCCGAAGCCACGACGAGCACGACGATGTCCGTGACCTGTGCGCCGCGTGCGCGCATGGCCGTGAACGCTTCGTGGCCAGGCGTGTCGAGGAAGGTGATGTGCTTGCCGCCCGGCAGCGAGACGTGATATGCACCGATGTGCTGCGTGATGCCGCCCGACTCACCGGCGACGACGTTCGATTTGCGGATGTAGTCGAGCAGCGATGTCTTGCCGTGATCGACGTGACCCATGATTGTGACGACCGGCGGACGAGATTCCAGCTGCTCCGGGGTATCCTCGGCAGTTGGCGTGGTCTTGAGATCGGCCGCGTACTCCTCTTCCTTCACGGCCTGGAAGCCGAACTCGCCCGCGATCAGTTCGATCTGGTCGAAGTCGAGCCGCTGGTTGATCGTAACCATCAGGCCGAGGTTCTTGAACGCGAACCCGACGATCTGGACAGCTGGGGTCTTGAGGATTTGCGCGAGCTCGTTGACGGTGATGAACTCGTTGACGCGAACCGTTTTCTTCTCACGCTCCACCTCGGCCGCCTGCTGCGCGGCGAGCTCCTCGCGGTAGGTGCCGTCTTCCGCGCGGCGCGCTCCGCCGCGACGGATTGGGCCGCGCATCGACGCCATCGTCTTGCCGATGTTCGCCGACACCGCTTCCTGATCGACTCCGCGCTTTCCCTTCTTGCCGCGGCGCCCGCCACGCTCTTCGCCGCGACCCCCACCCGCGCCGCGATCGTCGCGGCGCGGGGGTGCCGTGCCTGCACCGGGAGCCGCTGATGCGACAGGACGAGGCGGCGCGTACGGCGCTCCTGTTGCAACGGGGCGCGGACGCGGAGCGCCCGGGACTACCGGCTGCGGACGCTGACGTTCGCGGCCATCGCTACGCTGGCCGGCATGCTCGGTGCCCGCGTGCGCTGTCTGCGCTGGCGGCGCGACGGTCCGCGCGGGCGCAGACGGAGTCCTGGGACGTTCGATTGTCGGAGCATCGGCCGGCAGCGAAGCGGCGATTGGCGCCGGCGGAGCAGCTGGAGCTGCGGAAGCCGGCGACGTCACTTCCTCGGGAGCCGGCGTCTCAACCAGCGCTTCTGCTACGGGCTCAGCGGCCGCGCGACGACGGCGCCTTGTGGCACCTTCCGCGGATGCGGCGGGCTCGGGCTTCGCTTCGGGGGCAGGAGCGGCCGCCGCGGTTCCGCGACGACGACGACTCGCAGCCGGCGGAGCGGCAACGCGCGCGCGCTTCTCGCGCTCCCAGCGGGCGCGGATGCGGGCAACCTGATCGTCGCTCAGCGGACTCAGATGGCTGCGCACAGGAACGTCCATCTGACGAAGGAGATTGATCACCTCGTCACTGGGAACCCCGAACTCGCCTGCCAAATCATGTACTCGAAGCTTGCTCAACCCTGCTCCTCCCCGTCCGTACGGCCATCAGGCATCGGAGTCGGACTTAGTGCCCGAATCCCCTTTGCCAGACCTCTATCGACAATTCCAATTACCGCGGTGGCCTCGCGCCCCACCGCCGCACCCAACTCGGCGGCCGCTGGACCAGCGAGGACCGTGATTCCGCGAGCGCGAAGCAGCGGAAGCACTTTGTCCAAACTGTTACTCGACGCGTCGGGCGCGGCAATAGCGAGAAACAACTTGCCGCGCTTCGCTGCCTCCCGCACTTGCTGCACACCGACGATCGCCCCGCGTCCGCGAACGCCCAGACCGATGAGGCCGAGGAGTTTGCGTTGCTGAACGGCGTCCATTTTCCGCTACTCCGTCTTCTTCCCTTCCGTCGACTTCGCTTCCTTTTTCTTTCCTTCCGCCTTCTTTTCTTCCTTCTCCGGCGTCAGCTCGACCGCGGCAGCGCTTCCACCCTCGGATGCCATCTCGCTGCCCGCCTCC
>JAYWBE010000262.1:0-5101 GCA_043781715.1 Gemmatimonadaceae bacterium | reverse complement strand
ATGACACACGAAGTCATCAGGTATTTACTGGACGATTACGTCACTGGCGAGCTGACGGAAGACGCACGCGGTCCAGTGGCAGATCATATCGCCGCGTGTGAGATCTGCCGCGCGGAGGTCGAAAGTCTGAACGGAATCCTCGCGCGCGCGGCGGATCTGCCGAAAGCCATTGATCCGCCAGCCGAAGCGTGGCTTAACATCCGCGCCGCCATCGAGCGTGACAAAGAGGCGGTCGCAACGAATCATGGAACTTCAGGCCAGAAATTCTGGCGACGGCCATATGCACTGGCGGCAGCCGTGGTCCTGGCCGCGGTCTTGTCCTCCGGTGGAACAGCTCTCTATCTGAATGCGCGAGACGATGGCGCGGGTTCGTCGCGCGCGATTGTGAACAATTCCGGGAGGGAGGGAGCTGCACCGGCTACACTCGTCGCCTTCACGATCGAAGAGAACAACTATTTGCGCAATGTCGCTGTTCTGCAGGATCTCCTCGATCAGCAGGAAGCGGCCCTGGCTCCAGAAACCGTCGCGCAGCTCAAGGCAAGCCTCCGCACGATCGACGAGGCGATTTTCGAAGCGCGAAACGCGCTGGCGCGCGATCCGGCGAACAAGATGCTGATCGAAATGCTGTCGGGAACGTATCGACAGAAGGTGGACTTGATGCGCAGGACGGCCGAGATGACTCGTGGGAGCTGAGCTTCGCGTAGCAACCGACCGCGGCCGGGCGAGAGCACGGGCTGCGCTGAACCGTGCCTGCATTATGGTAGCGGCCGCGATTCTGTTCGCATCGCCGGCCGTCGCTCAGAAGAAGATCGAGCGCAAACTTCCCCTCGGAATGGAAGGCGCGCTCCGAATCGTCAACATGGTCGGCAGCGTAGTGGTCCACGGGTGGAACAAAGACACTGTTCTGGTGCGTGGAACGCTCGGCGCCGGCGATAGCTTCTTCATGGGCGGCGGCTACAAGGGTGCGAAGATGTTCGTGGAATCGGTGAACGATCGGGACCCCAAGCCCGCTCGGCTCGAGGTCTGGGTACCAGCTCGTATTCGACTCTGGGTGAAGACGGCTACCGCAAACATCGATGTCAGTGGAGTCGATGGCGGGCTCGACCTGTACGTCGTGAGCGGAACGATCGACGTCACAGGGAATCCCCACGAGCTGAATGCCGAAGCGATCGACGGCGACATCCATATCACGGGCTCACCGCCCTGGGTCAGGGCAAAAAACGCTTCTGGAACGATTGTCTTCCAGGGTGCGAGCTCCGATGCGGCGTTTTCCACCGTGAGCGGAGCGGTGAAAGTCGATGGTGGAGTCTTCGAGCGCACCAAGATCGAAACAGTGACCGGGAACATCAGCTTCTCCGGCCGGCTGGACCGGAGTGGCGCGTTCGATTTCGATACCCACAGCGGAAACGTGGACCTCGCGATCCCGGCGACGATGGGCGCCAGCTTCTCCGTCATGACGATCGCCGGAAGCATTACCAATAATCTCTCGAAGAACAGCCCGATTCCGGGACGATTCGGCCGCGGCGCGGAGCTGACGATGGACACGAGTGGCGGTGGCGCCAAGGTGTCGGTGCGAACCTTCAAGGGTCCGATAACTCTGCGGATAGCGAAATAGCGGAGCAGTTAAACCCAGAGGACACGAGCGGCATCGTAAAAGTGCTCGAAAAACTTCTTGAGGAGATTGCCATGTACCGCACACTGCTCCGCACCTTTGCACTCGTCACCGCGCTCACGCTTACGGCGTTCAGCACCGCGCTGGCGGGACCACCGTGGATCGCAATCGAGTACCCCGCCAATCCGTTCGACCGCACTTCGCGAGATGCCTTTCTCACCGTGCGCACCTACCATCACGGCGACCTGATGGCGAAAACCGTAACGGGAACGGCCGAAGGCGTGGTGAATGGAAAGCGGCAGAGCATGCCGCTAGACATCCGCCCTGGATCTCAGCCGGGCATGTACGTGGTGCGGTGGCAGCGTCCGGCGGTCGGCAGATGGGTGCTGGTCATCAACAGTGGGATGCAGGGCGTGACCGATGCGACGGCAGTTGTCGAGATCAGTCCGACCGGCAGCGTTGCGAGCGTCAGTGTTCCGACTCGCGCCATCGGCAATGGATGGATCTCGCCGCGACCCGTTGCGGCAGCGGAGATCGACGGACTGCTCCAGGGTCGAGCGCTGGCCAGTGTTGGTACGCAGTACAGCGGGAACCGCTGAGTGGTCAAGGAGTGGGAAGGCCTGACGTTGTCCTCAAGCCTTCTGCTACTGCCCTCTCAGGTTGTTGAGATTTCGCTGAAGCTCCGCCGTTCTCTTTGCCGAATAGTCGGCCAGGCAGCGCGCGCGTGCTTTCGCCCACAGCTTGCCATTCTCGCTCTGCGTTTGCGCCGTACAACCAGCGTCGCGCTGGTTGATCCACTCCCGCTGGGACTGCTGAAACCTGTCTTCTAGTTCCGACCCACCAGATTTCCGGGCCTGGCCTAGCAGCTCCTGGTAGGTCCCATTCAGATCGGCGTCATTCGCAGCTATCGCGCGATTAAGGCAGGAACGCTGATCAACGGGCGCGGAAGAGTTGCACGGATCGCGAGAGGATCTCTGTAAACCGGACGCGGGCGACCGATCGATTGGAACTGTAGTCGGCGCCGGTGCGTCGTTGGCCTTTGTCGGAACCGTCAGCCTCGGCCCTGACGTCAGGGCCTCACTTCCGGTGGGCGATGGTCGCGGGACGACCTTGCTGTCCGGCGGCCGATTCTGAGCGGCCCCCACTGCAGCCGGAACAGCTCCGCCGCCGCTCGTTCTCACGGTGTTGAGACTATTGTCCAGCGCCGCGGCCGCAGCCGTGTTCCTGTTCGCCTCGGCGAGATCGTGCAACAGCATCGTGTCCTGACCGGCGCTGGCGACCTCCTTGGCCTTGGTATCCTTGCGGCAGGCGACGCCGGCAGCAAGGAAGACGAAGCAGAACGCAGCTGATAGTCGGGAAAGCGCTTTCATATTTTCGCCCACAGGGAGAATCATCATCATCTGTTCGGGGCAGACAACGTGCCATCCGCGGAGCAGATTTGCAGGAGGCAGTGCAGTTGACGGGCCACTGATACACATTTCCAGGCAGCCACACGCAATGCCGAGGATGGAAGATGGAGAAAGAACTGCCGGAGCTCAACACCGTGATCAGAACGTTTGCCAACGAAGCCGAGGCGCACATAGCGCAAGCGGTGCTCGACGCAAGCGGGATCGACTCCAGTCTCATTCGTGACGACGCCAGCGGGATGATGCCGTGGCTCCAATGGCTTCATCCGATTCGGCTGGTAGTATGCGAAGCGGACAGCACCGAGGCGGTGGAGCTCCTGGATACGCCCCCGGGGCCCACACTCACTCCATAAATCGAGTCTCTGCGGTCATGAGGCACGACCGTTAGTTTACGCGCCATGCTCTCACACTTCCTCGCCCGAAACAAACAGCGCACGCTCGTGATGCTCACCCGCGCCCTCGGCTTTGTGCTGATCATTGGCGCCATGCGTTCGCTCCACGCCCAAACGGGCTCACCCGCGGCCGACGACCCGTATCTGGCGCGAGCAAAGCGGATTCTCAGACAGACTCCGCTCATCGATGGACACAACGATCTGCCCTGGCGAATCCGGGAAGATTCAGTCGCGCGCGGGAACGTCGATGCCTACGATCTCCGCACGCGTACGCCGGGCCACACCGATCTCGACCGCCTGAAAAAGGGCATGATCGGCGCGCAGTTCTGGTCCGTTTACACGCCTGGAGAGTATCGCGACTCCGGTTACGCGAGAGTGCAGCTCGAGCAGATCGACATCGCGCGCAGATTCATAGCGAAGTACCCCGACCGCCTCGCGCTCGCACTCAGCACCGACGACATCCGGCGCGACTTCAAGCAGGGGAAGATCGGCTCGCTACTCGGACTCGAGGGCGGTCACGCCATCGAGAACTCGCTCGGCGCGCTGCGCGCGTATTACGACCTGGGCGTTCGCTACATGACGCTCACCCACAACGTCACGCTCGACTGGGCCGACGCGGCTCTCGATTCCGCGAAGCACAAGGGGCTCACACCATTTGGCGACAGCGTCGTGCGCGAGATGAACAGACTCGGCATGCTCGTGGACCTTTCGCACGTCTCGCCGGCGACGATGAGCGCGGCGCTGAACGTGAGCCAGGCACCAGTGATATTTTCGCATTCCGGAGCACGGGCGCTCGTCGATGTTCCACGCAACGTACCAGACTCGATCCTCCGGCGCGTGACAACGAACGGCGGAATCGTGATGGTGCCGTTCGTCACCGGTTTCGTGTCACCGGCCGTATTCCTGTACGACCAATCGACCCGCCCGGTGATGAAAGACCTGCAGGCGAAACATGGCAATGACACCGCGGCGATCACGCGAGAGGTGAAGCAGTGGCGGGCTGCGCATCCCGAGCCGCGTGCCACTCTTTCCCAGGTCGCTGACCAGATCGAGTACGTCCGCAAGGTCGCCGGGGTCGATCACGTCGGCATTGGCGGCGACTTCGACGGGATTACCGAAGTGGTGCAGGGGCTCGAGGATGTCTCGACCTATCCCGCGTTGTTCGCGGAGCTGGCCAGACGCGGCTGGTCGGACTCGGATCTTAGGAAGCTCGCGGGAGAGAATCTCCTGCGCGTCTTCGCGCAAGCGGAAGCCGTCGCGAAACGCCTTCAGGGAAATACTCGATAGTTCTGCGTTGGCCTGCGCTCTAAATCTCCGCGTGCGATGGCGCCCCGCCCGATCTCAGAACCTCGGCGAATTCATCCGGCAAATTGCTTTCACGAATGGCGTGAGCGGCTTCGTCGATGTTGTACGCCACGCGCACGAACTCAACCCGTGCCCCCGATCCGTCGATCGCAAGCGACGCGTAGCATGCGCGCGGGTCTCCGTCCTTGGGACGGCCCACGCTCCCGGTGTTGATGAACTGAATTCCTCCGACCACGCGCTGCCACGGTTTATGGGTGTGCCCGAAGCAAATGACATCCTCCGCACGGGCGCCGACATCCTTCCCCATCTTCTCGAGAAAGGAGTCCGATCGGTCTTCGGTCACGTAAACCGTATTAAGCGTCTGATTGCCGTGCACGAGAGTGATC
>JAYWBE010000261.1:0-1570 GCA_043781715.1 Gemmatimonadaceae bacterium | reverse complement strand
CTCGAATCGCGGCGCGGTGGACGTGATCATCGCGAACCAGAACCAGCCGGCGGTGCTGTATCGCGACTATCCCGACAGCACCAGGCACTGGATCGCCTTCAGGCTCGTCGGCACGCGCAGCAATCGCAGTGCGATCGGCGCCGAGGTGGTGCTCGAGTCGGGAGATCTCACGCAGCGGCGGATCGTCGATGGCGGATCGGGATTCGCGAGCCAGAACGACCGGCGGCTGCACTTCGGTCTTGGTTCCCGGGAATGGGTGGACCGCGTGGTCATCTACTGGCCATCAGGTACACGGCAGATTTTGCCGCGTCCTCCCATAGATCGCTTTGTTACCGTCACCGAGCCGCTCCGCTAACGCCGTGACCGACGCGACACACATCACCGCGGAGCGGAATGTGCTCCTGCGCTCCTGGGACCGCGCGAGCAAGCTCGATCCGCGCTATCTCATCGCGCTTCTCATCACGCTGGTGTTGCTGGCGGCCCAGCTCCGCTACCACATGGTGGGCGGCTACGAACGGCTGGTGCTGGCGCTTGCGGTGTGCACGGCGACCGAGGTGCTGCTCTCCTCGTTCGACCGCGGCAAGATCGTCAACCTGCTGAGCGCCTACATCAGCGGGATCAGCCTGACGCTGCTAATCAAGCCGCAGGGCGGTGCGCTCTGGCCGTTCGTGTTAGGTGGCTTTCTCGCGATCTCGTCTAAGTACGTCCTACGCTATCGCGACAATCATCTCTGGAATCCGACCAACTTCGCGATCAGCGCCCTGCTGCTGGCCGCGCCGGACCGTGTCTCCGTGCTCAGCCACCAGTTCGGCAACGACGTCACCACCAACCTGGTGATCTGGATCTTCGGACTGATAATCGCCGCGCGCGTCGGCGTCCTTCATATCACGCTCACGTATGTCGCGAGCTTCCTGTTGCTGAACAGCGTGCGCGCCGCAGCGCTCGGACAGCCTGTGCTTGCGGAGATCGCTCCGATTACCGGACCGATGTATCAGCTGTTCGTCTTCTTCATGATCACCGACCCGCGGACGATAGTACGCGGACGCGGGCGGCAGATCCTGGTCGTTGTTGTGATCGCGGTAATGGAGACGCTGATCCGGTTCGCGTCCGACCAGGGATGGCCGCTGCCGACGGCGTTCAACGCGGCGCCCGCGTTTCTCGCGCTGGCGCTTGTCGGTCCCGTAGCGAAGTGGCTCGACCTGCGGCGGCTTCGCCTCAAGTAACCCTTCCTTGAGGGGGAACTGTCCCGGCTGGGTGATTGCAAACAATTTCCCAGCCTACATCCGCTGAATGCTCACCTCGCCGGTGTAAGAACGATGTTCCTGTACTCGATCGGACCGTGATCGCCCTGAAGATAGAGGGGACCCGGCGCGCCTTCGTTGCTGTCGAGCGCGCCGCCGGTGATGCCCGGGATCTCCTGATTGGATATCACCGTTTTCCCGTTCGCGACGACCGTCACCATCCGGCCGACTAGCGTGATGTCATAAGTCTGCCATTGCCCGGCCGGCTTCGCCGCGATCTGACTCGGCGAGATGAATCCATAGATGCCGCTGAAGCGATCGTTCGCGGG